>NZ_JARVSW010000074.1:0-71761 GCF_030208985.1 Pseudomonas sp. MEJ108 | reverse complement strand
AGTGCTGAGGACTCGGTAGCCGGAAAACATCCGCCTACTTCAGACCTTCCCTAGGGATCGTCGTCGGTTCCGCTACGTATGTGGAGCACTATGAGAGGAACGAGCCTGAATCTGAAGAATTCAATCACAAAATCAATCAGGCAAATGGTCAGCTCAGAAGCCGGATGGGCCACATCTACCCCGATGTTGGACCTTTTCGGGGTCATGCTTACTCGCTGAGGATTTGAGCTGAGAAGGGTGAGCGGGTCCAAAACGCTTTCATCGGACCTCATCATGGTCTTGGAGTAGACGCTGATAAGTACATCAAGGGTAAGCGTATGGCCAACACAGCTTGTGCGATCAACGGTCTGATCCGTAGATGTTAGAATCAGTGGCAAGCCTGACCTAACGTAGGTGCGCACTGGCGTTTTGGGACGTCAACCCTGGATAACCAGATGGGCCGGAAGGTGCAGTAATGTTTCTAAGCCTTGAAGTTCGCAGCTATGAGAGGAAAGAACCTCACCTCCACCACCACGAGCATGCTCAATTGGTACTGCCGATTCGTGGCGAAATGGAAATTGACGTAAACGGTCGCGGCGGCTGCATCGATCAGTCATTGGCGGCGCTTGTGAAACCTGGCTCTGTGCACTCGCAGCACAGTGACGTCGACAGCCGCTTTTTAGTGTTGGACTGTGCGCCTACGATTTTAGAAACTCTCCAGATCGGGCGTCTGGCTCGGAGAATATATGTGCCTATTCCCCCTGCAACACGTCGGCTTATCGAGTTCGCCGATCTAATAGGCAACGCGCAGCTATCCATCGCGGCCTCCCAATTGGCGCCTCTGCTTTTGTCGTCCCTGAATCCGGACATTTCCTGCTTTTCAGACCCCATGGAGCAATTGATCGCTCGTCTTCGGGCGGATCCCGGAGCGAACTGGAGCAATGAGGCCATGGCTCAAGTAGCAAAAATGAGCATGAGTCAGTTGCACCAGCGATTCCGGCTATTGTTCGAGATAAGTCCTCAAGCATGGTTGACCAGGTTACGCATACAAGAAGCTCAACGATGGTTGCGTGGAACCTCATTACCAATATCCGAGATTGCCTTGCGGGCAGGTTTTTCCGACCAGGCGTCACTGACCCGCACCATGCAGCGTGTGAGCGCCACGACCCCGGCGGCTTATCGTAAAGCGCAAAAACAGTTCGGGTAAAAAATTCCACAGTCTCCGACAATATTCCCCGGATCATTTATTCCAGACTTCACCATTGCGCTTTGGAGAGCGGGTGAAATGTTTGCTGATAGATCATTGCTGAAGGGCATTGCCTACGGAGTTTGCGCGGGTCTGTGTTGGGGGGTGATCTTCCTCGGTCCCCAGTTAACCCCTGGGCTGAGCGGCCTGCAATTCGCCGTCTTAAGATTTCTCTGCTATGGGGCGATTTCGGCGGCCTTGCTTATGCCGCGCTGGAAGCGGATTTGCGCCAAGCTGACTATGGCGGACTGGAAATCACTCTTCTGGCTCAGCTTGATAGGGAATCTCATCTACTACGCGCTGGTGGGCACCAGTGTGCAGTTGGTCGGCATCGCCACAACTTCCCTGATTGTCGGACTCATCCCGGTGTTTGTTACCTTGGCAGGTCGTCATGACCTCAACGCCGTTTCATTGCACAAGCTCGTCCCTTCGCTGTGCTGCGCTGTGGGTGGAGTAGTGCTTATCAGTTGGCATGCACTGATCAATGGTGACAGGCACGATACGCTTACGAACACCGCAGGAATTTTATGCGCAGCCGGCGCTTTAGTGACGTGGAGTTGGTACGCAGTAAGCAACGCTCGGCGGTTGGCCCAGGTAGCCAGCGTTTCCTCGCATGACTGGGCACTTCTGACAGGGGTCATGACTGGCGCTCAGTCAATGCTTTTGGCGGCACCTGTCCTGGGCTTGCAGGCCGGAACGCATGGCGACTCTGAATGGCTCCATTTTTACCTGGTAGCTGGTGGAGTAGCCCTTTTATCTTCTGTAGTGGGTGGTGCGTGCTGGAATCAGGCGAGTCGACTTCTACCACTGGCGCTAAGCGGACAAGTGCTTGTGATTGAGACGTTAGCGGCGCTGGTTTTTGGATTTCTATGGGAGCATCGGCTGCCCGACTCATATGAAATTTCGGCGATTGCACTTCTGGTCACCGGTGTCGTCTGGTGTTTGAGTTGTCATCGTGCTCCCCGTCACTCTCCGGCTGTGTAGCTCGTACAGAGACGCTAGAGCGACAGGAATGCTGACTGCCCGATTAATTGGTCACCAACTATACGGTAGCAACTGACCGATCTCACTCGCCCGCTGTGTCGGCAGGCGCGTGAGAGCATCGTTCATACGCATACGGATCATGACCATTCAACCGCGAGGCCGGGAATCAGCTGGCGTTACCTCGACTGGAAGGGATGCACCCGGGCAGCATGTAGTAGGTGTTGGTGGTATGCAGGGCATCGCCCAGGCCGTGTTCCATCGTCTTGCGAAACCTCAGGCCGACGCTGGGAAGGATAGGGGGGAGATAAAAGGGGATAAGAGGGATAAAGGTGAACAGCCAGAAACAAGAAAGCCCGCACGAGGCGGGCTTCTTGTTGATTCACAGTGATCAGAAGAAAACTGTGAATCGGTACTTGGTGGCTACACAGGGACTTGAACCCCGGACCCCAGCATTATGAATGCTATGCTCTAACCAACTGAGCTATGTAGCCAAGTGGCGCGCATTATTCTCGGAGAACGCATATGTGTCAAGCGTTGTTGTGAAAAATAATTGCGTGCGATCAACCGGTTAGGTGGCAGCCCTCGTCGGTACGTCGTTCCGGGCGCTTACCGGAACAGGGTGTCGAGCATCTCCAGGTCATCGAATTCTTCTGCCCTCTCCAGCATCTCGGCCATCTCCCTTCGCTCCCTGAGCCAGGCTTTAAGGCTTTTCGGGGTGGTCAGTGCCTGCAGTTCGTCCTGTTCCTCGTCGAGGTGCTCCCGTATGGCTTTGACCTGCCTGGCACACTTTGTGTTGGCGGTCTTGGGTTTGAGGTCCTCGTACGGGTCCATCAGGAAGCGTTCACGGATCAGCATCTTGCGGTCGTGGATCTCGTCCTCCAGCTCTCTGAGTTGTTCGCTCAGGATCCGGTTGAAATGCTTGAGGCGCTTGTCGGAGATGCTGTCGATGTGGCTCTGGTCGATTTGCTCGATCTCCATTTGCATCTTCAGTAGCGCCAGCAAGTCATCACCCTCGTACGCTTCGTTGACCCTTTGCATGAGCGCTGTCTTGCGATCGCGCTCATCGGCGTCCTGCTCGCGGTCCGGGTGCAGTGCGCTGGCCAGCTTGCGGTAGATTTCGCGCAAGGACTGGCTGCCTTCAGCCTCTTCCTGCTCACGACGCAGTTCGCTGGCCGTCGGCTTTTTCGGCTTCTGTGCGCCTTGCGCTTGCTCGGCCTGCTCTCTCAGCTTCTCTTCAATATGCCGGGTCACGTCCTCGAGGGAGTCCAGGTCGACATCGTCGTCCAGTTCCACGCCCAGATTTTCTTCCAGTGATGCTTTGAACTGCTGGTTTTGCAGGCGCTCCTCCTCGTCGTAGTCGTTGCCGGTGTATTTGAGGTAGAGCTGCTTCAGTTCTTCATCGTGTTCGCCGCCCATGAGTGACATGGTCAGGACGCAGATAATCTCGAGCACCGTATGTCTGTCTTTTTTGGCCAGGCGGAACTGATCGAAAGCCACGTCAAGCAAGCGCAGCTTGTTCATCTCGTTCGCTGCCTGCTCACGGAGCATCGGAACCAACTCTTCGATCCACAGCTTTTCGCAGGTTGCTGAAATCGCGAGCCACTGCTGCAAAAGCTTGCGCCTGGTTTCGAGCTTTTCCATCAGCGTGTTGAATTTCTTCTGACCGGCGCTCAAATGCGGCTTGGACGGTTGCGTGACGATGCGTGGCGAGGCGGGTGGGGTGGTCATGAAGACCTCCTTGATGGGGGAGCACTGCTGCGTAGTGATTGATTGTCGTTGGCCAGTTTACGTTTTTTGACCTTTTTGCGGGATGAATAAATAGCCGTCGTAAAGCGCCTTTATTGCCTCTTGGCGGTCCGGTTCTTGCTTGCAAGTGCCGGATAGCTCGTTTTAGAAGCTTTTTGGCGCTCAAAACAATGAATGGCGACACTTTGCGTACCAATCTGAGGCGATGTGTATCGCCATTGAAACAAGAACATGGCATTTTGCTGTTAGTGTTTTTCCAACAAAAGGCATCGCCTCTGTTTGTGCAGATCTGGCAGGTGTTCACCGGGAGTCGCAGGACATGAACAGTCTTTTGTCACCAGGCATGCGCCTGATGGGACATTTTGGTTTTGCTCGCAAGTTTCAGGTCTTGTTCCTGCTGTTCATGTTGCCGCTGGCGGGCAGCGCATGGGTCATCACCAAGGAATACAGCAACAAGCTCGATGTCATATCCGGGGAGCAATCCGGCGTGCGTCAACTGCTGGCGCTCGACGATCTGAACATCGAGTTGTCCGCCCAGCGCGATCATGCCGCACGCTGGAAAGCGGCCGACATTCTACGCGAGCCAACCCCGGCAGCGAAGGCGGCGATGGCCAGCGTCGATGCAGGGATACCTCGAATTGCCAACGCGCTGCAGGGCGTTCAGGCCGTATTGGTTGAAGAAAAAGCTCCTGCCGACACCATGAACCGTTTCAAGGCGCTTCAAGCTGCGGTCACCGGTCTGGACACGGCATCATTGCGCACGGTGGGCTGGTGGCCTGATGGCTACGACCGCTTCACCACGGTGCTGAATCTGGTCCAGGCGCTGCGTGAGCAGATCGCGATGGACAGCGGTTTGATTCTCGACCCCTGGCTTGAAACCTACATGCTGATGCAGCTTTCCACCCAGCAAGTGCCGGACCTGATCGAGCGTATCGGTCGTCTGTCGAGTGTGGGGCAGACGTCGGTGGCATCGGGGCAGTTCAGCCTGCAGAGCCGCCTGCAAATGCGCGACCTGCGTGGTCGCATCGATGACTCCAAGGATCAGATGCAAAAGGCCGCCGGCCTGCTGCTGTCCAAGCTTCCCGAGCAGTTGCAGCCGTGGGCCGAAAAGTACGCTGCGGTGATGCAAGTGCTGGAAGCACAGCTGAAGGTCATTGACGAAGGTGTTTTCGGCGGCAGCATCAAACTCAAACCGGAAGAGTTCGAAAAGAGCATCGACACGCTGACTGGCAGTACGGCAGATTTGCGCAGGCAGTCGCTTGACGCGCTCAATGGACGCCTCGATTACTACCATGAGAACTCCAACACGGAGTTCATCCCGATGGCGGTGGTCTTCTGTGTTCTGGTGATCATGGCGATCTATCTGTTCGCCTGTCTGCAATCCTCGATTCGCAACAGCGCCAGAGGCATCACCACGCTGGCTGAATCCCTGCGTGACGGCAATCTGTGTGTGGAAGTGGCTGTGCAGGGCCGTGACGAGCTGGCTGCCATCAGCCGCGCGCTGAACGTCGCGGTAGTGCAGCTGCGTACCAGCCTGCTGGGTGTCAATCAGGAAACCGTACGTGTCGGCGATGCGGTCTTGACGCTGAATGCCCAGTCCAGCGGGACGCTCACCGAAGTCGAAGACCAGCAACAACAGATCAGCCAGATCGCCGCAGCAGCCACCGAACTGGCTGCCACTTCCCAGGGCGTGGCCAGAAGCTGTGAGCAGGCATCGGAGAGCGCCAGGCAGACGCGTCAGATTGCTCAGCAAAGCAGCCAGGACAGCCAGCGCACCACTGACAGCATCCAGCAACTCAATCAGCGGCTGACCGAAACTGCCGCTGCGCTGGGCCGGGTCAGCGAGCAGGGCCAGCAGATCCAGTCGGTGGTGGATGCCATTCGCGGCATCGCCGAACAGACCAACCTGCTGGCCCTCAACGCAGCCATCGAGGCGGCGCGCGCCGGTGAGCAAGGCCGCGGGTTCGCGGTGGTTGCCGATGAAGTGCGCAGCCTGTCCCAGCGCACCCAGGCCTCGACCGCTCAGATCGCCGGCACGGTCGACAGCTTGCGCTCCACCGTGACGCAGGCGGTCAACCTGATGGAAGCGGCCTGCGGGCAAGCCGTCAACGATGCGCAGTCGGTAACCGGCCTGGGCATCCGCCTGGGCGAAATCGCCACGGCAGTGCAGGGTGTGACCGATACGCTGGCGCAGATATCGACCGCCGTGGAAGAACAGGCAACGACCGCTGATGAAGTGAGCAGTAACATCCAGCAGGTCGATCAGGCCGCAGGACGTTTGCTGGAAGGCGCCCGTGCGGTCAATCAGGCGGCGGATACCCTGAGTCAGGGTAGTAGGGCGTTGAATGACAATACGGCGCGGTTTCGCTTGGGGTGATTGGGCAGTTTGCCGCATCAGACCGAAGAACCGGCGTGGTGAAACCCGCCGGACTATCCGTTTTTGTGGGAGGACGTGTAAAAGTTGGATCAACGGATATACATTCAATCATTTGATAACTGACGGGAGTCGACACAAGGCGTAAAATGCGCGGTTTTTGCAGGCGAAAGGTTTCTTGAGAACGCAGCTCCCCGAAAAACACAGGGCAGACGGTGCCAGCCCGCTACGGCGTCGAGGTTTATCCGACGCGTCCGGCCGCCCACGCGTCGCCATTTTGATGTGCACGTACAACGGGGCTGTGTACCTTCGTGAGCAGCTCGAATCGTTTTTTGCTCAGACCTTTCGCAATTGGGTGCTTTATGTTTCCGACGATGCATCGACTGATGACACCGTTGGCATACTTTCCGAGTACCAGGCCCGCTGGGGGCGCGAGCGGTTAGTTATTTTCAGCGGGCCTTGCAAGGGCTTTGCGGAGAACTTTGTCTCGCTGGTTCGACGCCCTGAAATAGACGCCGACTATTTTGCGTTCAGTGATCAGGATGACGTCTGGTTCAGCGACAAGCTGGAGAGAAGCGTGGGGCGCCTTGAGCTATTGAAGCCCGATAAACCGGCGCTTTACTGCTCCAGAACCCGGCTGGTCGATGCGGACTTGAAGGTAATCGGGGTTTCTCCGCTGTTCAAAAAAGAGCCCTCTTTCAAAAATGCGCTGGTTCAGAGTCTGGCAGGTGCCAATACGATGCTGATCAACCAGGCGGCGCGAGATCTTTTGGTCAAATTGCCTGAACACGCCCCGCTGATCGCCCATGACTGGCTGACCTATCTTCTTGTTACTGGGTGCGGTGGTCAGGTTTTCTATGATGCCGACCCCTGCCTCTACTATCGCCAGCACCGAGGAAACTTGATCGGGGCCAATGCGAGTACTCGAGAAAGGCTGGTACGGTTTCGTAAAATGCTCTCGGGGCGATTTATAGAGTGGAACGATGCGAACGTGGCCATTCTGAAGGGGATGGAGTCTGCGCTTACTGAAGAAAGCAGGAGCGTACTGGCGTATTTCGACACCGGTCGAAGAGAAGTTTTTTTAAAGCGCGTCTTGACTCTGCGAAAGGCCGGGATCTACCGGCAGACGGTGCAGGGCAATCTAAGTCTGATATTGGCAATATGTG
Organism: Pseudomonas sp. MEJ108; assembly: GCF_030208985.1. Lineage (NCBI taxonomy): Bacteria > Pseudomonadati > Pseudomonadota > Gammaproteobacteria > Pseudomonadales > Pseudomonadaceae > Pseudomonas > Pseudomonas sp. MEJ108. The sequence goes on along the minus strand of NZ_JARVSW010000074.1, from coordinate 64,266 downwards.
TGGGGCGAGTGTAGCAGGCGATCAATTTTGCGTTGTTTACGCAAGACGCTTGATAATGATCAAACGGAAGGTATTCGTCAAAGCACCTTCAATAGAAAGTTTACGGTGCGTGGAGTCGCATGTGATTAATCGAGATAATTCATTCGATTGTCTTGGGCTCCTTTAGAAGGTCTGAAGTATGCATCAATTTTTGATGCCCTCTCGGCCTGGACTTCAAAAGGCGCCCGCCATATCAGATAATCAGACTTTTCTCGCCATGCCGTGCAGCGATCGACTAGATCATCATGATGCTCCGCACGCTTGTCAACGCGGGTGTAGCCAGCATCACCGCTGACACAGGTTTCCTCCCCATGTATCATTTCGAACTATTTGCACATGGGCCAATGTGTCTTGCATCAGACACGTTGGCCCGGATATTGGTCCAGTTTCTTTTTACCAGTTGCCTCTATAGAGATCGGAGTAAACATATTTCGGATCTGTCATTGTTGTAGTGGTGACAGAGAAAAACAGAATTGCTGATACTCCCAGTGCGGCACCGATTAAGACCCCATGCTGGCGCAGCAAATTCTTTACTGAGCCAAGGTCGCTGGTAAACGCAATTGCACAATAGAAGGCAAGGTGCAGTGCGAGGAAGAATCGTGTCTCCACTGCCGATGGAATTATGGCAATTGTCGGCAATAAACACGTCAACGCCCAAAAGACAATTTTCACCCTTTCGCCAGTCGTTGCACGTTGCGCCGCGATAGATATGCTGATGATTAGCAGGCCAGAAAATATAATGAGGAAGTTGAAGAGGGCAAGGGTGTTCCTGTCTCTTGACTGCCCTATCGTATACACTTCGCCGTCGCGCAAATCGAGACCATTGATGATGTGTCTACCATAAATCCCTAAAAAGTCTAGCGGGTTTTGCAGAAGTAGTTTGAAATAGGTGCTCAGTTCAAACGGTTCACTACCGATGTTCTTGTCGGCAAAGAAGCGCTCACCAGCGCTGTCCATATAAAAGACGGCTGGGCCAGGCGATGCTGTATCCACCGAGGTTTCGTAACGCTGCAGCGTAATTCCCCAAAGTAATTGGCTAACGAACAATGATTGTGTTGGTGAGGTTTTCACTAATGCGGCGGGCGAAGTTATAACTAATGGGGATAGGATTTCGTGGTGTTTTAAGTTGATGGCCGTCTGTGGTATGGCTGCGATCAACGCGCCTGATAAAAAAATCAAGAGTACAGAGATCTTAGTAGGTACTGAGTGCTTGTCATAAATAATGAATACTGCGCCTAGTGCCAATAGGGCAGCAGGGAACAGATAAGTGGTACGCGTGTTGTAGGCCCCATATGCAAGGAAACCTGACAGTACTAATAATGTGAAACGTTTCAAGCGAGAGGTTGTAGCAGCTGAAGAAAGCATGCAGAACGATGAGCCGACCATCATTGCCAATGCCGGTAGATCGCTCAAGGGATAGGCGATTACGCCAGGGAATAAAATTGCTACGAGCATTGGGATGATCATTCGACGCAGGAACGAAACCTGCCCACCAAATACCCTCAGATAAAACCCTGGAAGAAGAATGGCAAAGAAATAGGCGTATATCAAAGACGAGGTAATTCTAAATGGACTGTATCCAAGTACCTTAAACGTGTCAGAGAGGTATCTGGCTGGTGCGAGCAAGGCTGGGTAGAAGTATCCCCGGATGGTATGTGGAAAATTGAACAGATGTTCTACTTTGCTCAAATTCCAATAATAACCAGCGTCCCAAGGGAATGCAGCCACGCCCATGATTTTATGAAGAATCATGAAAGTCAAAGCGATCGCCATAAAGGCAGCAACTTCTTGACGCCTGACAAGTAATCCTTCTCGAACATGCTGTAAAAACGACTTGCTGTGAGTGAGTTGTTTCATGTGGCTCCGTTGTTTTTTTTATAGTGGTATCTGACGATGGCTACGATCGGCTAAATATGCGAAAGCTGGCGCTGCCAGAAAACTTCCTAATTATGCGCGAACGTAGTAAATCCAAAAGTGTTACGTACCCTTCGTCCGCCTCGCTCACGGAGGTTGGCGAGCAAGCTATCCGACCGCATTGGCTGACCAAGTCATGGTCTCTGACGGAAATGTGCACGGTACAATGGGGTGGATAATGCCTGCTTCAGCGGCAAGTTGGAAAGAAGTATTTCTCGTCTTGATTTTTCAGACTCCGGTACAGCTGCGCTCTATTGTTCCAAAATATTACTGGTAGATGCCGATCTGAAAATGATCGGTGTTTCACCGTTGTACAGTAAATCTCGTCTTATGGAGCCAAGTTGTTTCAAAACCTGACAGATCTCAATACCACGCTGGTCAATCAGGCTGCTCGTGCACGATTAGTTCGGTTGCCTAAGTGATCTCAGCTGATCGGTCATGACAGGCTGATGTGTTTTCGCAAAAATGCGTTCAGGGCGATTTGTAGAATGGAACGACGTTAACGTGACGATTCGGAGTGGGGTGCAGTTTGCTCGCTATGGGAATCGTGCTGTTTTGAGGGATGTTGATCACCGCCGTCGACAGGTTGGGGTTAAAAGGTTGTTGATTCTTCGCAGATTTCGTATCTAAAGGTAAGTAGTGCTAGGAAGTTTAAGTCTCATTCTGGACGTGGTCTGGGAAGAATTTGAAGGTATTGCAATGATCATGAGCTCAATTGTCATTAGCCTTTTATCTTGGCCGTATACGGTGCGGACTTTTTCTGACCTCTAGTTTATCGTCGTCCAGTCTGGGGTTCATATATCTATGCTCGAATCTGATTTTTCGTTGTTGTCACTTGCGCACTGGCGATCGACGATAAACATGCTCCACGTGTAACTCGGTTCTTTCCAGTTTTCGACTTTTGCGTCTCCCAAAGACATGTAGCTTCTCGGGTAATCCATGGTCTAAATCAGACTGCTAAGTCATTTTTTTTGCCAAAGGAGCTAATTCCTGTCCGATACCTAAAGGGCAGTGGAGTCGCCAGCTCCTACGCCGTCCAAGATGGGAGGAGCTGAAATCTAGATGGATGGCATGTCGGGGCTCTGTGTGGTGAGGCAGATGACTCCGTCGGACGGCCGCCCAAATTTCTTTTTTTTGCACCTGCATAAACGTATCCTGTCATGGTTATGCTTGATATTGGGCGTCATTTTGGGCTGGCGATGGCGAATCTACCTGCAATACGAGGTAGATGCCTACGAATCCTCAGGGCTCATGTCTTCGAAGTCAGCATGTGCCGGCTTGATGAGGACGCCTGTGAATAGTTGACATAGTGTTGAAGTGATGCCAGAAGCTAAACCGTCACAGACAAGTCGTGTAATATACGGAGTGTCGAAAGGAGTGCGAGTGACCGTCTTGCCGTAAGAGCAACGTGGTGTATTCGGAAGAATTTAAAGAAATTACGAGGTCATCGAGTCATGCTTAAGCGTCTCCGCCACGAGAACTCGCTTCAGAAAAAGCAATCTTCTGCTGCCATAGAGAAGCTGCAGCGAGAGCTGGTTTTAGAGCAGCAAAAACTGGCAAGAAAGGAAGCAGTGTTCACGGCGGCTTTGATCGAGCGAGATACGCATATCCATAATTTGAACCTGACCATTATGGAGCTACAAGGCTCGACCAGCTGGAAGATAACATCTCCGCTTAGAAAAATAGTTGCTGCCATTCGACGCGCGCGCGGCGGAGAGCAGGCAGCTGCGCCATTTCCTGCACATGGCTCGCTTCCGCATACCGTGGAGCCAGAAGAGACAGAGCTCATTCACTCTGAACACGTGCCAGAGCATGTCGATACGTACACGCAATGGGTCGAAGAGTTTGACACCATTGACGATATTGATCGCCTTTGCATGTATGAGGAAATGGGAGCTTGGAAAACCAAGCCGCTGCTGTCGATCATCATGCCTGTTTACAATCCGCCTATCGACATGCTGAGAGAAGCCATCGAAAGCATAAAAACCCAAGTTTATTTCAACTGGGAATTGTGCATAGCCGACGATGCGTCAACCGATCACCGTGTTCGGCTGTTTCTTGAACAGAGTGTCAAATCAGACCATCGGATAAAAGTCACCTATCGTGAACAGAATGGTCACATTTCGAAGGCCAGCAATTCTGCACTCGACGTCGCAACAGGTGAGTTCATTGTCCTGATGGATAACGATGACACGCTTCCTGAGCACGCCTTGTTCTGGGTGGCCAAAACAATCAATAACCATCCTGATGCGGCTGTAATTTATTCGGATGAAGACAAGATAGACGAGCAGGGCATCAGATCGGCTCCCTATTTTAAAACCGACTGGAACCCTTACCTCTTCCGCTCGCATAACATGATCAGCCACCTGGGTGTGTACCGGAAAGAACTTGTCGATAAAGTCGGGCGTTTCCGAGTCGGCATGGAAGGGTCCCAGGATTATGATCTGGCGCTTCGCTGCGTCGAGCAAGTCAATGCGACTCAGATTATCCATATCCCGCGTGTCCTTTATCATTGGCGCATGCATGCAGGCAGCACTGCAATGTCCACCGATGAAAAGCCCTATGCACAAAATGCCGGGCAAAAGGCACTTGATGAACACCTGAAAAGATCTGGAATAGCCGGGCATGCCGAGCTACTGGATTTTGGCATGTACCGTGTTCACTACGACTTGCCTGCTGTGAAGCCTTTGGTGAGTTTGATCATTCCGACGCGGAACGCTTACGCGTTGGTGAAACAATGCATTGAGAGCATTCGTCACAAGACGCTCTATCCCAACTACGAAATCATTCTGGTTGATAACGGTTCTGATGATCCGCAGTCGCTGCAGTATTTCGAGATGCTCTCACGCCTGACGGGTGTCACCGTGCTTCGTGACGACGGTGAATTCAACTACTCCGCACTGAATAACAACGCGGTAGAGCACGCCAAGGGTGAGCTTATCGGGTTGATCAACAACGATATCGAAGTCATCAATCCTGAGTGGCTGGATGAAATGGTGTCCCTGGCGTTGCAGCCTAACGCTGGAGCTATTGGTGCACGGTTGTGGTATCCCGATGAGCGGCTACAGCATGGTGGCGTCATCATGGGACCACTCACCCTTGCCGGGCATGCTCATAAAATGCTGCCCAGAGGTCATCATGGCTATTTCGGAAGAGCATCTTTGATTCAGGGAATGTCTGCGGTGACAGCAGCGTGCCTGGTCGTGAAGAAATCAGTCTTCCAGGAAGTAGGTGGGCTCAACGCCAAGGATCTGAAGATTGCCTTCAATGATGTGGACTTGTGCCTGAAGATCATGCAGGCCGGGTATCAGAATATCTGGACCCCGAATGCAGACCTTTACCATCATGAGTCGGCGACGCGTGGCTTTGAGGATACGCCTGAAAAAATTAAGCGGTTTATTAGTGAAGTCGAGTACATGCAGAACAAGTGGCGTGCGATTATCAAGCACGACCCTTACTACAACCCTAACCTGACTATATCTGCAGAAGACTTTTCGGTAGCGTTCCCACCACGTGTTACTGATTTGGCGGGTGGCATGTAGCCTGCTAAGAGCTATGGTTGAGGCAGGTGTCGGTGGTCACCGACACCTGCCTCATACTGATCAAGCAAGACGTTTGTCCCGCGTAACCATGCAGGTTACTGGCTCTTCTCGGCCTTGGCGGCGAACGCAAGTTTTGACAGGATGAACGTCACAGGCAGAGTTAATGCAATAGCGGCCAAAGGCGCAAGTCTTTCGTCAAACTGCAGCTTTTCGACCCAGCACCAGAGTATGACCAGACTCAAGCAATACTGAATCGCGTAAATAAGCGGCAGCAGGATCACAGAACGCAGGCCCTGATGGCTCTTGAAGACAAAGAATCGATTCAGAACATAGGCCAGCAATATTCCGGTCACATAAGAAATCGTGTAACTGATTTTATAGGACAGGAACATCAACAGAATGAGATAGATTCCATAGGTCAAGGCGGTGTTGAAACCGCCTGACATCAGGAATCGAGCAAAATCCTGTTTTAAGAATTTTGAAAAAGCCCGATTCATCATGGTGCCGTTATTCAGCGTTTGCGATCAGGGATTTGAATTCTTCGTAGTTACGAATGTAGTCCCCGGCATCATAGTAATGCGATGCAAACACCAACAGTACGGCATCCTGTGAATAGCGATACTGAATACCCCAGGTCATCGGTGGCAGGTGGATGCCCTGATTCGGCTTGTCGAGAATAAACTCTTCACGATTGACACCATCATCCGCTACAACATGAACCGAGCCCTTCACTGCCACCAGAAACTGGTGACAGATACGGTGCGCGTGTTCGCCCCGCGTCTCGGCAGTCGGTACGTCGTAGACCAAGAAGTAACGTTCGGACTTGAAGGGTACCGAACGCTCGAATTCGCCCGCCGACAAACTACCGCGAATATCCGCGACTTCATTCATGGTGTGCAAGGTTACGTTCTTCACTGACGTGGCGGTTACGCCTGGCGCAGCCTTTTCCGGGCGTGTCTCGCTACTGGCGTTGACAGGCTTGGCGTCCACGTAACCAATGATCTTGGCCGGGTTACCTACGACTATAGCGTTAGGCGGTACAGAGCGGGTCACGACAGCACCTGCGCCGACCATGGCGTTGATGCCGATGGTAATGCCCGGAAGAATCGTGCAGTTAGCACCCAGTGAGGCGCCTTTTCTGATAATGGTACGCGCGAAACTCTGTGGATAGACTTTGCTGCGTGGGAACAGGTCATTGGTAAATGTGGCGTTAGGACCGATGAAGACATCGTCTTCAATGGTAATGCCGTCCCATACCTGTACACCGCATTTCAGCGTCACGCGATCGCCGATGATAACGTCGTTTTCGATGAAAACGTTATCGCACACGTTGCACTCGCTGCCCAGGCGTGCGCCTGGCAGGATATGCGCGAACGCCCATACACGCGAATCTTTCCCGATATTCTCGGACTCGCACAGCGCATGGCTGTGAACAAAGAAATCCTTAGCGCTGCTCATGTGTTTCTCCAAATCCCTCGATCCGCATCGGGATGGCCAAGGGTCTATTCTTTGTATTTTCGTAAGTGCGCCATGCATAAGAACCGACGATGCCCAATCCCAGCAGGTTCAAACAGCCGAGGAAGGTGATGGCCAGCATGATCATTGCGTAGCCGGGTACTTCAATTCTGCCTTCGAGCTTGGCGATGAGTGTGAACACACCGAACAGCGCCGCAAATGTAGAGCCGAACGCGCCGACGCGGGTCAATATACGTATAGGCATATCCGTGAAGGAGAATACGCTGTCCATCAGGTAATTGACTTTTTTACGCAGCGTCCATGCAGACGTACCGTGAACCCGTTCCTGCCGGGTATAGGTAACTACTTCGCGGCGATAGCCCATCCAGAAGATCTGCGCGATGAGAGAGCTGTGACGCTCTTCAAGAGTCAGCAGAGTATCCCGAAAAGCCTTGTTGCAGGCGAACATATCAACGCCGCCTGGCGGTATTTCAGGGATGACATAGCGACGGTAAAAGCCCCAGAAAATCTTTGAAGCAGTCCGCGTTGCCCATGGGTCCTGACGACCTTCACGTACACCAACCACAACGTCGATATCGCCGCGCATCAGTACCGTATTCATTTCCAGAACCAGTTCTGGCGGCTCTTGAAGATCTGCAGCCATTACCGCAAAACGGTCGCCAGTGCCATGCTGTAAGCCCGTGCGGATCGCCATGAATGATCCGAAGTTTCTGGACAGCAGGATCAGCTTGGACTTGAACGATTGTGCCGGTAGTTGTTCCCTGAGTAGTTCGTAACAGCGGTCAGGGCTGCCATCCACAACGAACACAACTTCCAGGTCGTGTCCGAGCTGCTTATCAAGCGCCGTCACAGCGACGAGCAAGTCGGGAAGATTGCTCTCGTTGCGATAGACGGGAATGACCAACGTCAGCAAAGTCATATCTCCTTGGAAAAGTGCGCAGTGACCGCTGCGATGACGCGTTCAACCTCGTCGTCACTCAGGCCCGGGAAGCAGGGAAGGGAGATGACGGTATCACATGTACGCTCGGTCACGTCCAGAGCGACGGACGGCGCAGATGAGTACGCTGGTTGTTTATGGTCGGCGATGGGGTAGTGAATATCCGTACTGACTGACTTCTCTTTGAGTGCCGCAGCCAGAGCCGCCCGATCTTTCGCGCGAATCACATATAGATGGGCGACGTAATCATCCGAAACCGAGGATGGAAGCTCGATATCCAGTCCCGCGAACGCTTCGTTATAGCGCTTGGCGATGGAGCGGCGCTGTTCGTTCCAGGTGTCCAGATGCGGCAATTTGATACGCAGAATTGCCGCTTGCATCTCGTCCAGGCGGCTGTTGCGGCCACCCGGGATTGCAACGCGATATTTCTGGTCCCAGCCATACTGCCGAAGCTGGCGGATACGTGAGGCCAGAGCGTCATCACCGGTAACCACTGCGCCGCCGTCACCGAGAGCGCCCAGGTTTTTAGTCGGGTAGAAGCTGAAGCAGGCGATGGTGCCAAAGCTGCCTGCTTGCTTGCCATTGCGTCGAGCGCCGTGGGATTGCGCGCAATCTTCAAGAACCGGAATGCCTGCTGCGGAAGCGATCTGAACGATCTCTTCGATGTTCGCCAGTTGACCGTACAAGTGCGTAACGATGATGGCCGCCGGCTTTTCCTTGGCAATTACAGTTTCCAGAGAGTTTTTGCAAAGGGTCAATGTTGCAGGATCGACATCTGCATAAACAGGCGTTGCGCCTACTGCGTGGATCGCTGTACTGCCATAGAAGCCGGCATTTGCCACGGCGACAACCCGGTCGCCTACAACAACGTCCAGGCCTTTGAGGGCGAGTTCCAATGCGTCCGAACCGTTAGCCACGCTGATGCAGTGCTGCACACCTACGTAGGCGGCAAACTCTTCCTCGAACAGCTTCACTTCGTTACCTAAAACGTACCAGTGGCTGTCCAGCACGGCCTTCAACGGAGTCGCGAAATCAAGTCCTGCGTTAGCTTTGATGGCCGAGAAAAGCGGAATATTTTCCATTGGGGGTTCCATGATCAATGAGACGAACGGCTGATGAACTCGCATACATCAGGCATTGCGAAAATTTTAAATGAAGAGCTGACAGTGTATAGCTTCAGGTCGCACTTGTCGGCTGGAGATGGCGGCAGAATGATCCCTTCGTAACCGGTACGGAGCGCTGATTTATCCCCAATGGCTTCGGCGACATCCTGCCTTTTACCTTCAATATTGAGAGCACCCGCAATTTTACCTCCTTTTACGGCGATTATATATAGAGGTACTCCATCATGGGGTTCAATATAGCTCCAGCCTCTTATGAACAAACCGTCTGAAGTCTGGCGTATAACGTCGATGTTGCCCCTTGGAGTCGCTGGCGAAACAGGCGCTCTTAGAGAAAACTCATCACCCTCTACAAAGAGACGTTTCGGCAACTCGGGGGCCCTGATGAAAGCATCAGTTGAATGGATTGAACCGCTTGTCTCTTGTACAGCTTCAGACAAAGGTCTACCAATGGCTGACTTCTGAAGATTAGGCTGGCTTAAGGTATTTGCGCTCCAAGCAACAAGATTAGTCCACGCCATCCATACGGTAACTAAAAACAGCCACTTCATGTGGAATTGACGAGATTTTTCAGCTCGCGCTAAAGAGGCTGATGTTAGGTTGCTAGTATGCGTTGTAGTTGCGATCGCAATAATGAATGCGAGGAAAGGTATGGTGACGAAGAGATATCGACCCTGAGGCTGAGGTAGGGTGTTTTGAGAGGCAATCAGGCTAAGGATTATGATTGATGGAAATAAGCCAAGAATCATGATCAGAGGAAGCAGTTTGTCCAGTATAAGTTTTTTCTTGTCTGGCAAAGCGCAGGCGCGAGCCGTCTGGAAGATTGCAGTCAGTGTGACTAATATCAGAAGGAAAGCAGCTCCCATGTAATAGGAATCGGGTATGTATACATTCATCCAGCCCGTGACCGAGAAATAACTCTTCGTAGCCAGGCTTAACCATGGCACGATCGTCGTCATGTCGAACAAGTGATCCGGACACCTTATATAGCATGTTCCAAAACCTTGTGCCGGGCTGAGCTTATGCATCGCGACAAATTCTAATTGGCCTGAAATCCCGGTAATTTCGCCGTACTTGATGTACGTAATTACAAGCATAGGGGCTGAGATAAGCACAGCTATCAATGACGCAAATGGAAGGAGTTGTGTGACTTTACGCTCTCCGCTATAACGATAGGCAATGAGCATAACACCAGCAAAAACGAGGGCGGGAAGAAAGTAAAGTTTTGCCAGGAACGTCAGGCCGAGTGCAATGCCGAAACAAATCGCACTGTACTTTGTCGGCCTTTTTACATACCCCATAAGACTGCTTAAAAGCAGTGCAATACTGGTGAGTCCATAGGCGTCACTATTGAAGTACGAGAATACGAAAGATACTTGAGGGATGAGGGCTATGATGAGTGCGCAAAAAGCTGCACTTTTTTCCGTCATTCCAGCTCTGTGCGCGATTCGGTACAATGCGCAGATAAATACTGCGCCGAGTATCCAGTTGAAGCACCGTGCTGAAAGATATGCCAAATCATCTGGTAGCAACCAGCTTAGTCCGTAAGAGCTGATCATTGCGCCTATCACATGAGGAAAGGGCAAGCCGTGGTACCAGAACTCTCCGGGGTGCCATGTATAACCGGAAAGGTTACCGGTAAATGGCTGTAATGGTTCCGCAGCGCTAGGTAACTCATGAAATGTCTTGAGGTATTCTAATAAAAAAAAGTGCGTTGACTCATCAGGTCCGCCGTGGAACGAGATACCAATCGACCATAGGATCAGGACGAAAAAGTAGACGACAGCTAAAATCAATTGGTAGCGGGGTTTTGATATTTCTGTGTCGTTATGATGAATAGTGTTCTCAGGCACGCAAAGCTCCTAGGCTTCTGGTTTTCCTTGTTTTTTGATTCAGTAATGTGCACCTGAAGTTGATCAATTAATGATCCTCGGAGGCCACGCCATACTAAAATCTTCATAATCCAGCGTCAGGTTCGGACTATAGGCATAGTCAGCTTGAATATCAGGCCAACGCGACTTGATGTATTCGATTTCTTTCGTGAAGCGTGCCTGTTTTTGCGGTGTGTCTTCCAGCCCACGCGTGGCGGACTCGTGATGGTAGAGCTCTGCAAAAGGCGTCCAGACGTTTACATAGCCTGCCTCTTTGACTTTCAGGCAGAAGTCCACGTCGTTGAAGGCAATTTTCAAATGCTGCTCTTCCAGACCACCGACCTGTTCAAAAGTCGATTTTCTGATAATCAGGCAGGCAGCTGTTACGGCTGATAGCTCCTGAATCAACTCCGCCCTGCAAAAATAGCCAGGTGCGCCTTTAGGCAGATTCTTGTGGGAATGACCTGCTACCCCGCCCAGGCCTGTGATAACGCCACCGTGCTGCAAGCGGTCATCTGGATACCAAAGACGCGCACCCACGGCGCCCACACCCGGTTGCAGTGCTATCGATACCATCTCGCTCAACCACTCAGGCGAGATGACCTCAATATCGTTATTGATAAGTCCGATCAGTTCGCCATTCGCAATGCGTACGGCCGCATTATTGAGTGCAGAGTAATTGAATGGACCTTCATCGCGCATGACGCGAATGTTCTCTTCCTGATCAAGCAGAGCAAAATACTCAAGCGATTCTGGCTCGTCAGAGCCGTTGTCGATCAGAATGATTTCGTAATGCGTGTACGTAGTGAGTCGCTTGATACTGTCGATGCACTGTTTGACCAGTGCATGGGCATTTCGAGTCGGGATTACCAGGCTGACCAGCGGCTGGGAAGCCGGGAGCTTGTAGTGAACACGGTACATGCCCAGAGAGGAGAGCTCGGCAACGCCGACGTCCCCTTTACGTTGCAGGTGCTCATCCAGTGCCTTGACCCCGGCCAGTGCCGCATAAGGCTTTTCGTCACCTGCCATGGCGGTGCTGCCGGCGTGTATCCGCCAATGGTAGAGCACGCGCGGGATATGAATAATCTGATTTCGCTCAAGCTTTTCTATGCAGCGCAATGCCAGGTCATAATCCTGTGCACCTTCAAAGCCGACCCGGAATTGCCCAACTTCGTTGACAAGATCTCGACGATAGGCGCCCAAGTGGCAAACCATATTCTGTGAGCGGAACAGGAATTCGTTCCAGTCTGACTTGAAGTGAGGCGAGCTGCGCGTACCGTCTGTGCTGATCTTGTCTTCATCGGAGTAGATGAGCCCCGCGTCCGGATTCTCGCGAATGGTGCGTGCCACCCAGTAGAGCGCATGCCTTGGCAGCAAGTCATCGTTATCCATCAACGCGACGAATTCGCCCGTGGCGACCTCCAGGGCCGAGTTGCTGGCCGCGGATATATGTCCGTTGTGTTCGCGGAAGACGACTTTGATCCGCTCATCCTGAGCGCTCAGAGACTTCAGGTAGTCGATCACGCCCTGATCAGTCGAGGCGTCGTCAGCCAGGCAAAGCTCCCAACGCGGATATAACTGGGCGCAGACACTTTCTACCGCTTCACGCAGTAACTCCAGCGGCGGGTTGTAGACGGGCATGATGATGGAGATAACCGGCCCGCCACCCCAACCAACGATGTCGTCGTTGATACGACTGATTTTTGCATCGTCCAGGGTGTCGTACTTCTGAACCCAGAGTACGTAATCATGCCTGTTGCCGTGCAACGCTTGCGCTGCGTCACCTTTGGCCCATCGTGCTTGAGCAATGACGCCAGCAACCCCCCGCACCTGCCATACCTGATAGGCTTTCCTGGCGGTGCTGAGCAAACCACCACCGCGTCGAATGATCATCGGTAGCGAGGTGATGTTGCTTTTCGCTCTGTAAAGCGTCCTTGTCACTTTCCTGAGTGGCGCTGTTACCAGCCAGCTATAAGAGGACTGCATAGAGATGATATTCAGATTCAGGTTATGAACATGAGTATCTTTGGCTTCCAGCTCAAGCCGATGATTCTCCAACAACGTCAGGTTTTTGCTTTCAAGCCCCGTCAGTTCACGGCGCTGGTTCTGTTTCAGAGCCAGCGTTTCCGTTTCAAGGCTTGTCAGTGCCAGGTGATGGCTTTCTTTCAAGGACAGATTTTCGGCTTCAAGCTCCCTGATCGCGGTGTGGTGAGCGTCCAGCGCTGCCAAACGCTCGCCTTCGACCTCGATTAACTTGAATCGAAGATTTTCCTGCAGAGCGAGGTTTTGAGCTTCCAGATCCTCCCGCTCTTGCTGGTGAGCTTCTTGCGCAGCCAGCCTTTCAGCTTCAAGAGTCGCCAGCACCTGGCTATGACTCTCCTGAAGTGCAGCATTCGCAGCCTCGAGTTCCTGGACGGCCAGACGATAACTTTCCTGAAGCGTCGCGTTTGCGGCATCGAGCTCCATCACTTCCAGGCGATGGCTTTCCTGAATGGACAGGTTTTCATTTTCTATGTGAGCCAATGCCTGGCGATGGCTCTCTTGCTCGGCCAGATTTGCCGCCTCGATCGCTTCCAGCGCCGAGTGTTCCTTGAGGTTCTGATCCGCCGTCGTTTCAAGTGCCTGTTTGAGCTCTTCTTCCTGTTGAAGAAGTCGTTCAGCGACCTGACCTTCTGTGAGCAAGGTGAACGATATCTGGACTTTGAATGATTTACCGGTAATCAGCATATTGAGATCGGCAGGTAACATCACGTGCGGATCATCATTGAGCGCCATGAACAACGTGCCATTGGCATCGCTGGAAAATGCTGTGATACCTGCGGCGGCAAGGGGGGCATGCGTATTATCGTGCCACGCCCACAGTTCTGAGTTCGCGCTGTAGACCTTGATGACGCTGATCGAAAATGACTGTCTGACGTTCGTTGGATCGAAACGTAACGAGGCGCACCGGGCTGAAGCGGGGACGTCGAAAATAACCGTCTGAAAACCATCATGAACACGCTGGTTTTTTGTTCGGTCCTCAGAAAATCCGCCTTCGGTATCGCCCAGATAAAGCGTTGCCATTTTAGGCGTTTCGTTTAGTTGAGAACCGGTTTTCTGGATCGTCGCATCGGGCGCCCAGTTCAGAAAGCTGGCGGCCTCACGACCGGTGACCCTTTCCTGGAAGAGGGCTTCCAGCGCGGCAAAGCGATTGAGGTCTTGATCCGTCACAGTAAGGCCGACGCTGGCCATCAATTGAATGATGAAGTCGCGCCTGCTGATCATGGTTGCTGTGGGATGGAACGGAACTGCGCTGGCAATCAGCAGCAGCAAACCACGCATCAGCAAATGCCCCAGCTCCACACCTTCGACCATTTCCCATTCGATGTCGATCAGGTGCGGCTGGCCTTCGCTGTCAAGGATGATGTTCTGTGCAACGGCATCGATATAGTGGCCTGGCAGACGTTCGTCTACATGATCAAGTGCAAGATCATGGCCTTCTGATGCAAGCAGCTGTTTGAGGCTGTTTACATACAGTGAAAGGTACGGTGTGAAGGTGGCCACGTCCCAGTTGTGAGTTGACGCAGCTTCATAGAATTTCAGGCTGAGCAGCGAGCCTTTGGCGTAACCATGAGCGTCCGGCAGAATGAACCGATGCGCATCTTCCGGGCTTTCCGGAACCGGGTTATCACTAAGGCGGTGGTAGCGAACCTCGATACCTTCTGGCGTCTCGACGAACACGGTCGCTTTACAATATTCGGCATTGCGCCCTGTGCTGTAGTGGTACGCAAGGGTATTACCTGGCACTGCCTGTTCCGGCTTGCATGAAGCGACCACGAGGAAAGAGTTGGCGAGGTCCATACCCAGATGGTTATCAATGACAACGGGCCAGGCTCTTTCCAGGTTGAACGTCGTGTTCGCAGGCAGTTGTGGATCTTTACGAGTGTTCTGGCAGGCCAGCGCAGCCGCGTCGAAGTCTTGAGACCTGAAGCCGCTTTCAGTAATGATCGAGTTCGGAATCTTGTAATCGGGGTAGGGCGATAGAAAGTCCGACGCCATGAACCCAGCGCGGGCAATAAGCGCTTGTAGCTCTTTACGGCCAAATGTTTTCGGCTGCCGATCTACATATCGTCCTTCGATGCCATACATGGCGACGCCGACATGATCTTCCGGCGCGCCTGCAAAATATTTCAGACCCAGCTGATTTTCGATGGCGATAAACAAATGGCCGTCGGGCTTCAGCAGTTTTCGAACGCGATTCAACATGCCGAAGGCTGGATCGGCATCTGCGCTGAACATACTGGCGTATTCAAGAACGCCGATGAGTGTTACGACGTCGAACTGCTGATCAAGCTTGAAATCGTCAAAACGTTCAGCCAGTACCGTAACGTTATCCAGATCTCTGGTTCTGCTGGAAGCAATCGCGGCGCGGCGCGGGCTACCCTCCAAAGACAGAACCGTGGCGCCTGCTTCGCCGAGGTAACGGCTGATTGCGCCGCATCCGGCACCTATTTCAAGAATCGATTTGCCTTTGATAAGGCTCTCGAAGGGGCGAAAGATATTTCCACGGCTGGAGGTCAGGTGATAAAGCTTCGGCCAATCGGTGCAATATTGCGGAAGCTCGCTGGACAGGACTGATACGTCCTTCGCCTCACGTACGATTTTTGCCAGTTCGTTCTCGGAGTTGTCGCCATCGCTATAGGCGATGCCCTGGTAATCGGAACGCACCCAGACACCTGTGGCCGCATCCAGGTTATAGCCGTATTTATCAAGCTCAAACATCAACAAGTACCGGTTCAATTTCCATGGAGGCGCCCAGGTCTATCAAGCCCAGAAGCTTCGGAGTAGGTTCTACGACGAAATGTATCGAATCATAGCGCCGGTCGTGAGGCACGATGTCTTCGCTTTGCCGAGAGGCGATACCGATGGAAATGAAGTAATCACCGGTCGCGAGCGCGTTTCTGAATTTCACTCGCGCTTTTGCCTGTTTGCCAGCGCTGCCTATCAGGCCTGTGCCCTCGCAATCCTGCATGTAAGAGTTGGTGCCGTATACGGTGACACCCTCTTTGGTCTTGATCGTAAAGCCGATAATCGGGTTGACCACAGTGCGATTGAATTGCAGGGCCAGATCAAGAACGATTTCCTCTCCCGATTCAACGCTGTTGGGAAACTCCCTTCCCGATGCATTCATGTGGAAGTCGAGCAGTGTCGCAGCGCCATCCCCCCAGCGGTACTCATGGGGGTTATAACCAGGCCTGCTGGCGTATACGTCTTCATCAAAACGCAGCGCTATCTTGTCGGTTTCGACTGGGGCGGTTTCCACTCGCTCTGCTTCGGCGAGGTCCAGGCTCTTGTCGGTGAGAGCGCTCTTCTCACGCCCGAACAGAAGGTCCGTGTAGCGGTTGATGACCGGGCGTGATTCGCCAATCATTTCGATCCTGCTCTTTTCCAGCAAAATCGCGCGATTACAGTGGGTGACCACTTGTTCGCTGGAGTGCGTGACCAGCAGGATGCTGGTGCCATTTTCTTTTAGCTGCCTGAGGCGTTCGAAGCACTTGGCCTGGAATCGTGCGTCGCCAACGGACAGTGCCTCATCCACGACAAGGATTTCCGGATCGACCTGGGCCTGGACTGCAAACGCCAGGCGTACGGCCATGCCGCTAGAGTAGGACTTGACCGGCTGATCGAGGAATTCGCCAATGTCGGCAAAGCCGGCGATCGCGTCAAAGCGCTCGTCCACTTCGTCACGCGTCAGCCCAAGCACAGCTGCGTTCAGATAAACGTTTTCGCGGCCGGTAAACTCGGGGTTGAAGCCAGACCCCAGCTCCAGCAAGGCCGCTACCCGGCCACGTGTGTGAATCTCGCCGACAGTCGGGTTCAATGTTCCGCAGATGATCTGCAGCAAGGTTGACTTGCCTGAACCATTGCGGCCCACGATGCCGACTGTTTCGCCTTTGCCGACGTCGAAGCTGACGTCGCGCAGGGCCCAGAACTCCTTGCCATAAGTAGTGGTCGGCTGTCCTGACCAGCGCTGAATTCTAGGCACCAAGGCTTGTTTCAAGCGGTCGTGGGGCTTGTCGTACGTGTAAAAACACTTCGAGACGTTTTGTACGCTGATAACCGGTTGATCAGATGACATCAGCGAATCCTTTACGTGTTTTTTGGAAGAACCAGAACCCCATGGCAGCAATGACTGCGCCAATCACAATGGCGATACCCAGGCTGTCCCAGTGCGGGAGGTTGCCGAACAGCAGTACGCTACGGCTCTCTTCGATAATGTAGGTAAGCGGGTTCATCTGCAGCCAAGGGCGATAGACCTCAGGAAGCGCCGCCACCGGGTAAAGAACCGGCGACAGAAACAGCAGGACAGTGGTCAGAACCGTGATGACATGGCCGACATCGCGTAAGTAGACGCCCAGGGATGCGAGAAACCAGCTGATACCCAGTGTGCCCAAAATCAGCGGCACCAGAATCAGCGGGAACAACAGCGCCGTCCAGAAAAGCGTATGCGAGATCAGCAACTGTGCGATCACCAGCACTATCAGGCTGATGCAACTGTGGAAGAGCGCCGAACCCAAAGTGATAACCGGCAGAATCTCCAGAGGAAACACCACCTTCTTGACGTAATTGCTATTACTCATCACCAGCGAAGGTGCTCTGTTGGCACACTCTGCAAACAAGCCATGCACGATCATCCCGACGAACAGCAGAATAGCGAAGCCGCCTTTGCCAGTGTCGACTCCGACCCAACGCGCGCTGAAGATTTCAGAGAACACGAAGGTATATACCGCCAGCATCAACACCGGGTTGAAGAATGACCACGCCAGGCCCATCACCGAGCCACGGTAGCGCCCGATGACTTCTCGCTTGGTCATTTGCGAGATCAATGAGCGGTTGGTCCACAGGCTGCTGACGAGCCGCAAAGGGCCCGCCGAGGGGGTTTTATGAGGGTTCATTAAGCGAACACCTCGGCGTCTTCGAATACGACGGCTTTCTGATCTTTGGCGGACAGGGAAGGTGCTTCGCCGAATGGCCAGTCGATGCCCACGGTGGCGTCGTTCCAGGCAAGGCTGCGTTCATGTTCCGGTGCCCAGTAATCGGTGGTCTTGTAAAGGAACTCGGCGCTTTCGGACAGCACAACGAAGCCGTGCGCAAAGCCTTCCGGAATCCACAGTTGTTTTTTGTTTTCGGCGGTGAGATGCAGTCCCACCCATTTGCCGAAGGTCGGGGAGCTCTTGCGCAGGTCGACCGCAACGTCAAAGACTTCTCCGACGGTGACTCGGACAAGCTTGCCCTGTGGCTGTTGAATTTGGTAATGCAAGCCGCGAAGAACGCCTTTCACCGAACGCGAGTGGTTGTCCTGAACGAACGTTACAGGCCGTCCAACGACCTCTTCGAATGCCTTCTGGTTGAAGCTTTCAAAGAAAAAACCGCGATCGTCGCCGAAGGTCTTGGGCTCGAATACGATGACGTCTGGAATGGCGAGGCGTGTTGCATTCATAGGTAACGTATCTCCGGGATGCTCATCAGGGTCTGCTCATAAGGCCCTGGCAGGGGCAGGCATGTGTTGAAAAAAGCCTGCGCCATGGAATTTGATTGCGCCATTAAAACGCGTTTTACGATATCGAGGCTCATGGGCGTCGGGTGCGCCATAGGCTGTCCACCTGGGCGGAAAATGTCTGCGCTGGATAAGGGGGTAGTTCTGTTATGACTGTGGGGCGCGGGGCATGCATCGTCTATTTGTAGTTTTCCGACGTAGGTTCCGACGATGAGCAACACAAGGTCTTCATTGCAGGACGGTTTTACGAATTGAAGCGTGTCCGGTATCTGAGCTCATGGCCGTATGGGTGACTCAAACTCTGTCATCCTTGGTTGGGCGGTACAAGTGACCCCTCCTTCCGAGGCTGGTTCCGTTCACCCCGTTTACACAGGCTTCTTTGCGCTTTTGATACCGAAAACAAAGGCCTGCACATTAACATAAGCCGCCGCCGGAGAACATTCGGTGCCCTGCGAAATTAAGCGGTTTCGGTACTGTGACCGATGCCCGGCCATGCGGTGGCTAAAGTTCTCTCTGGCTTTGGGCGCAGATGTTGAAAACCCGTATTTTCAGAAGGTTGCGATGCCTGAACATCGGTTTAATCAGGCAGCATCGCTGTGGCTGGGCCAGAAGGGCGCGAGTGGCTATCTGGCAGTCAACGCTTGCTTAGCATTGCTGTAAGGCAGGCAATAATGAAGAAGATCTTGTCTCTCGGTCTCCTGCGGCATTGCGCTGCCTTGAACGCGAGCTTCAGGAACGACAGCCGCGTACTCACGTGTTTCCCCGCAGGATGCAGTTGGCTGTCTCCGATCAACTGGCCAATCAGCACTACCTGCCCGGCCCACCAACCGTCAGCAATCTTTTTCAGTCGACTGATGAGTGAGGCAAGCCCGGTGTTGGCGCCAACCTGATTGTTGGCGTGTTGACGGTAGTCCATGCCGGGAACCGGATCGATAAGCCATCGAAAGCCGTGACTGCGAGCAAATGCGTAACAGTACCAGTCGTGCAGGCTGACGGCCTGAGCTGCATCCCAGTGGGAAAGGAGGGATGACTTGAAGGCATCTGCAAGCCGGCGATTCATCACATAGGTGCAGCCTGGGCCTGCAGCTTCGAACAGATAGTCCCACTGGACCTGAGGCTGAGCCTTGTCCAGCAGTACACGCCGACCATCCGGCCAGAATGCGGTGACATTGCTGGAATAGGCATCATGATGACCCAGCGCCAAAGCCGCTACGGCGCGCTGAAGCTTGTCCGGATGCCAGATATCATCTTGATCGGAGAAAGCAACGTAATCGAATGTCGAGAAGTCGACATCCCGGATCAAGCGAAAGAAGTTGCGTGACGCTCCGCCAAATCGTCCGGCAGGCGACAGCAGGGAGATACTCGCATGGTGCTGAGCGTAGTCGGCACACCATGCTTCAGTGCCGTCCGTGGAGGTATCGACACTGATGAACACGCTGACGCAGACGTTTGTCTGCGTCAGGATTGAATCAAGTTGCGCCTCTATCCAAGCCATACCGTTATAGGCTGCCAATAGCACGGCTACCTTGGGAAAAACAGATGACATACTGTTCGCAGCCTTGCGGTATGGGATAGAGGTTTGCAGTCTTAGAACGAGCCCAGATCCAGCAGCTTCTGCAGATACTGGCCGTAGCCAGTCTTCTTCAGCTTCTGAGCCTGTTCACCCAACTGAGCGGCGGTGATCCAGCCGTTGGTGTAGGCGATCTCTTCCAGGCAGGCAACTTTCCAGCCCTGACGCTGCTCGATGGTGTGCACGAAATGGCTCGCTTCAAGCAGCGACTCATGAGTGCCCGTGTCCAGCCACGCAAAGCCACGACCGAGAATTTCTACGGTCAGGCTCTTCTGCTCGAGGTAAGCACGGTTTACATCAGTGATTTCCAGCTCGCCGCGCTCGGAAGGCTTGATATTCTTCGCGATTTCGACGACCTGATTGTCGTAGAAGTACAGACCGGTGACTGCATAGCTCGACTTCGGTGCTGCAGGCTTTTCTTCGATGCTCAAGGCGCGGCCGGTTTCGTCGAACTCGACAACACCAAAGCGCTCTGGGTCAGAAACGTGGTAACCGAAGACGGTCGCACCGTGGGTCTGCTGGCTGGCCGAGCGCAGGTTGTCGGAGAAGTGCTGGCCGTAAAAGATGTTGTCGCCCAGGATCAGGCAGCAAGGATCTTCACCGATGAACTCTTCGCCGATGATGAACGCCTGTGCCAGGCCGTCAGGCGTAGGTTGTTCAGCATAAGTAAGCTGAATACCGTACTGGCTGCCATCTCCCAGCAGTTTGCGGAAGCTTGGCAGATCTTCTGGTGTGGAGATGATCAGGACTTCACGCATCCCCGCCAGCATCAGCACTGAAAGAGGGTAAAAAATCATCGGCTTGTCGTAGATAGGCAGCATCTGCTTGGATACGCCAAGGGTGAGCGGGTGCAGACGAGTGCCCGAGCCGCCGGCCAGGATGATGCCTTTGCGATTGATGGTGGTCATTTATTCAGAGTTTCCATGAGCATTCGGGCTACACCACTTTGCCAGTCAGGCAGGTGCAGAGAAAAATTGTGGCGCAGCTTTTCTGTGTTCAGACGCGAATTCAGAGGGCGTTGCGCGGGTGTCGGATATTCGATGGTGCCGATGGGATTGATCGTTTGCACCGCCAGGGGTTCCCCGTTGGCCCGGGCGAAATCAATTACATACTGCGCGTAGGCATGCCATGACACTTCGCCGGCAGGTGCCAGGTTGTAGATGCCACACAGCTCCGGCTTCGCCAGCGTTTGAAGCAGGGCTGCAGTCGCTATGTCGGCCAGCAACTCGGCTCCTGTAGGCGCTCCAATCTGATCGGCAATCACATTGAGCGCCGGGCGATCTTTTGCAAGGCGCAACATGGTTTTGGCAAAGTTGTTGCCGCGTGCCGCGTAAACCCAGCTGGTACGGAAGATCAGGTGCTTGCAGCCTGAGGCAGCGATAAGTTGCTCGCCTTCAAGTTTGGTCGCGCCGTAATAGTTGACCGGCGACACGACATCGCTTTCTTTCCATGCGGTGTTGCCCGAACCGTCGAACACATAGTCGGTCGAGTAATGAACCAATAGCGCGTCCAGCATGCGCGCTTCTTCTGCCAGGACCTGACTGGCCAAGGCATTGACCCTGTGCGCGAGCTCACGCTCGGTTTCGGCCTTGTCGACAGCGGTATAGGCTGCGGCGTTGACGATAACCTGAGGTTTGACGCAGCGAATGGTATTGCGCAAGCCATCCAGATCAGAAAGATCGCCAGAAAGCTCGCCATAAGCCGTCGATACGCTATGGCGGTCAAGAGCGACAACTTCACCTACTACAGCGAGTGAACGTTGCAACTCCCAACCCACTTGGCCGTTTTTGCCCAGCAGAAGAATTTTCATCATTTATCGGCGCGCGCTCTGTAGTTCTTGTCGATCCATTGCTGGTAGCTTCCGCTCTTCACGTGAGCAACCCACTCCGGGTTATCGAGATACCATTGCACCGTCTTGCGGATGCCGGATTCGAAGCTTTCTTCCGGCACCCAGCCCAGCTCACGCTGAATCTTGCTGGCATCAATCGCGTAGCGCAGATCATGGCCCGGGCGGTCCTGCACATAAGTGATCAGGCTGGCATGCGGGCGATGGGCTGAGTCCGGACGCAGTTGGTCGAGCAGGGCGCAGACAGTGTTGACCACTTCGAGGTTCTGCTTCTCGTTGTGACCACCGATGTTATAGGTTTCGCCGATCTCGCCTTCGGTGACGACTTTGTACAATGCGCGGGCGTGGTCTTCTACGTAGAGCCAGTCACGAACCTGATCACCTTTGCCGTAGATAGGCAGCGGTTTGCCTTCAAGCGCATTGAGAATGATCAGCGGGATCAGCTTCTCGGGGAAATGGCACGGGCCGTAATTGTTGGAGCAGTTGGTCACCAGAGTAGGCAGGCCGTAGGTACGGCTCCAGGCGCGTACCAGGTGGTCAGAGCTGGCCTTGCTGGCCGAGTAGGGTGAGCTTGGCTGGTAAGGGGTGGTCTCGGTGAAGAGATCTTCCGGGCCTTCCAGGTCGCCATACACTTCATCGGTGGAAATATGATGAAAGCGGAAGTTGGCCTTGCGTGCTTCGTCCAGTTGGCTCCAGTAGCCACGCGCAGCTTCAAGCAGCGTATAGGTGCCGATGATGTTGGTCTGGATAAACTCCGAAGGGCCTGTGATCGAGCGATCGACATGCGATTCGGCCGCCAGGTGCATCACGGCATCGGGCTGATGTTCTTTGAAAACCCGATCCACGTCATCACGGTTGCAGATATCGACATGCTCAAACGCATAGCGCTCGCTTTGATCGGCTGACTGCAGCGACTCGAGGTTGCCTGCATAGGTCAGCTTGTCGACGTTAACGACGGAATCGGTTGTGTTGGCAATGATGTGCCTGATGACCGCCGAACCGATGAAGCCAGCACCGCCTGTTACTAAGATCTTCAAAAGAGTATCTACCTTGGGTTGTGACAAGGCTCTGCCCGGTCCGTGGAAACAATCGCTGATCGGCCTTCGTCTTTCAGACATCTGCTGCGTTAAACATGAATGTTTAAATGACGTGGATGAGCGATGGTTAAAAAACGACATTTTACATATAAAAACAGACATCCCCATCAAAAATTTGAGGGTGTCGGCGATAGTGTGGAGCGCTTGAGCATGGCGGTGCATAAAAACGCGAAAGCCCCGGATAATGGGGCTTTCGCTGTGATCGGAGCGCGCTCTTGTCGAGCGCCCTCTGGGTATGCGTGATGCTTACACGTTAAACCGGAAATGCATCACATCACCGTCCTTGACGATGTATTCCTTGCCTTCCAGACGCCACTTGCCGGCTTCCTTGGCACCTGACTCACCCTTGAACTGGATGAAGTCGTCATATGCCACCACTTCGGCGCGGATGAAGCCTTTTTCGAAGTCGGTGTGGATCACGCCTGCGGCTTGGGGTGCGGTGGCACCGACGCGGACGGTCCAGGCACGGACTTCTTCGACGCCTGCGGTGAAGTAGGTCTGCAGGTGGAGCATTTCGTAGCCAGCGCGGATCACGCGGTTCAGGCCGGGTTCTTCGAGGCCCAGGGCTTCGAGGAACATGTCCTTCTCTTCGCCGTCATCAAGCTCGGCGATTTCGGCTTCGATCTTGTTGCAGACCGGCACCAGCATTGCGCCTTCTTCCTCGGCGATGGCGCGGACCACGTCCAGCAACGGGTTGTTCTCGAAACCGTCTTCGGCGACGTTGGCGATGTACATGACCGGCTTGGTGGTCAGCAGGTGGAAGCCACGGATGGTGGCTTTCTCGTCGTTGCTCATGCTCTTCATCAGGCTGCGTGCAGGCTTGCCTTCGCTGAAGTGTGCAATCAACTGTTCCAGCAGGCCTTTCTGGACCACTGCGTCCTTGTCGCCGCCTTTGGCGTTGCGGGTGACCTTTTGCAGTTGCTTCTCGCAGCTGTCGAGGTCGGCGAAGATCAGTTCCAGATCGATGATCTCGATGTCGCGCTTGGGGTCGACGCTGTTGGAAACGTGAATCACGTTCTCGTCTTCAAAGCAGCGCACCACGTGGGCGATGGCATCGGTCTCGCGGATGTTGGCGAGAAACTTGTTGCCCAGGCCTTCGCCCTTCGAAGCGCCTGCCACGAGGCCGGCGATGTCGACGAACTCCATGGTGGTCGGCAGGATGCGTTTCGGGTTGACGATGGCAGCCAGGGCCGCCAGACGCGGGTCGGGCATCGGCACGATACCGCTGTTCGGCTCGATGGTGCAGAAGGGGAAGTTCTCGGCCGCGATACCAGATTTGGTCAGGGCGTTGAACAGGGTGGACTTGCCGACGTTAGGCAGGCCGACGATGCCGCAATTGAATCCCATGGTGTTTCCCCTCGAGTGATGTCAGGCCTTCTGGCTGTGCAGGTTTTTCATCGCCCGGTTCCATTCACCGGCGAAGATATCCGGCAGCACGCCGAGGGCAAAGTCGATACTGGCGTCCAGTTTTTCCTGTTCGGCGCGTGGCGCTCGACCCAGGACAAAGCCGGATACCTTGCTGGCATCGCCCGGGTGGCCAATGCCAAGCCGCAAGCGATGGAATGTGTTCTGGTTGCCGAGCTGCGCAATGATGTCGCGCAGCCCGTTATGACCGCCATGGCCGCCACCCACTTTGAGTTTGGCAACGCCCGGAGGCAGGTCCAGTTCGTCATGCGCCACCAGAATCGACTCGACCGGGATGCGATAAAAGCCCGCGAGTGCCGCGACAGCCTGGCCGCTGCGGTTCATGTAAGTGGTGGGAATCAGCAGACGAACATCCTGACCCTGGTGCGTGAAGCGCCCGGTCAGGCCAAAGAATTTGCGCTCGGGAACGAGGTTAACTCGTTGCGCCGCAGCAATACGCTCAACAAAAAAAGCCCCTGCGTTATGCCGGGTCTGTTCGTATTCGGCGCCTGGATTTCCCAAGCCCACGATCAGTTGTATGGCGGTCACGACAGGGGCTCTTCCTTTGGAGTTGAGGGTTGAACCGCTGACGACAGCGGCAATGTGGACGAAAACTGCTCATTTACCATGATGTAAACTCAGCGATCTCGCCCGCTTTGCCTGCTATCGCTCGCGATGTCTCCTGAGCAACTCCGACGTTACCAAGTAATGAATTACTCGGCAGCGCCTTCTTCAGCTTCACCTTCTTCTTCGTCTTTGACGATACGCGGTGCGTGGACGTTGGCGATTGCCAGGTCAGTACCGTGTGCCAAAGCGACGAACTCAACGCCTTTAGGGGCTTTCAGTTCGGACAGGTGAACGTTGTCACCTACTTCCAGCGCGCCCAGATCGACTTCGATGAACTCAGGCAGGTCTTTCGGCAGGCAGGTCACTTCCAGTTCAGTGGTAGTGTGCGAGATCTCGCCGCCTTTCTTGACCGGAGCTTCTTCGTTCAGGAAGTGGATCGGCACGATTGCGGTCAGTTTCTGGCCGGCAATAACGCGCACGAAGTCAGCGTGCATCACGTGGCCTTTGGCCGGGTGACGTTGCAGCGCCTTGATGATGACGTTTTGCTTCTTGCCACCAACGTTCAGCTCGATGATGTGGCTGTAGGCCGCATCGTTTTCCAGCAGTTTGGCAACTTCCTTGGCCAGCATGCTGATGGACTCGGGGGCTTTGTCGCCACCGTAGACGACGGCTGGAACCAGGCTAGCGAGACGACGCAGGCGGCGGCTCGCACCTTTCCCCAGGTCGGAACGCTGTTCTGCATTCAGGGTAAATTCGTTCATGTTGTATCTCCAAATTAACCACATCCACCGTTGCGTTTGCGACCAGCGCTCGGATGGTATGGGCAAAAAAGCCCCGCCCTGACCGGATGTCAGGGCGGGGCGCTTTTCGTCTGCGTGATGTCAGTTAACGGAACATCGCGCTGATCGATTCTTCGTTGCTGATGCGGCGAACCGCTTCGGCGACTACCGGGGCAATATCCAGTTGACGGATACGGCCACAGGCTTGAGCAGCGGCGGACAACGGGATGGTGTTGGTCACCACCAGTTCGTCCAGCACGGAATTTTCAATGTTTTCGATCGCCCGACCCGACAGCACAGGGTGTGTGCAGTAGGCGAAGACCTTGGCAGCACCATGCTCTTTCAGGGCCTTGGCCGCGTGGCACAGCGTGCCGGCGGTATCGACCATGTCATCGACCAGAATGCAGGTACGCCCTTCGACATCACCAATGATATGCATCACTTCGGAGTGATTGGCTTTCTCACGGCGTTTGTCGATGATACCGAGATCGACACCCAGGGATTTGGCGACAGCACGTGCACGCACGACACCACCGATGTCCGGGGAAACGATCATCAGGTTTTCGAAGCGCTGATCTTCGATGTCATCCACCAGAACGGGGGAGCCGTAGATGTTATCTACCGGAATGTCGAAGAAGCCCTGAATCTGGTCAGCATGAAGATCAACCGTGAGCACACGGTCGATTCCCACTACGGTCAGCATATCAGCGACAACTTTTGCGCTGATGGCAACACGTGCGGAACGCGGACGGCGATCCTGGCGGGCATAACCAAAGTAGGGAATCACAGCAGTGATTCGGGACGCTGAGGAGCGACGGAAGGCATCAGCCATCACGACGAGTTCCATCAGGTTGTCGTTCGTGGGTGCGCAGGTCGGCTGAATGATAAAGACGTCTTTACCGCGGACGTTTTCATTAATCTCAGTGCTGATTTCGCCGTCGGAGAATTTTCCAACAGAAACATCACCCAGTGGGATATGCAGCTGACGTACTACACGCCGAGCGAGATCGGGGTTGGCATTCCCCGTAAAGACCATCATCTTGGACACGCGCAGTACCTAGAGGCTGAGGGTAACCTGGATGAGTATAGAAAATGGCAGGGGCGGCTGGATTCGAACCAACGCATGGCAGGATCAAAACCTGCTGCCTTACCGCTTGGCGACGCCCCTGTATTGAATCAATCGAGTGCCTGGCACTCAATTCCTGCTACAGAATTTGCAGCTTGCGATGCAACATCGAGATGTTGCTTCCTTTCGCTACGAACCCCGTAAGGGTCTCTGTAAGAAGGGCCGAGACTTTATCAGCTTCAGCTTTGTTTGGGAAGGCCCCAAACACACAACTTCCAGTTCCGGTTAATTTTGCTTCGGTAAATTTACCTAACAAATTCAAAGCGTTACGTACTTCTGGGTAACGCCTCTCTACAACCGCCTTACAGTCATTTCGACTGTTTCCCTTGGGAACGGGGCGCACTTTAATGGGCGGCGTGTCGCGTGTCAACAACGGATCTGAAAAAATTTCTGCTGTACTTACAGATACTTGCGGGACGAGCACCAAATACCAGGGTTCTTCCGGGTCCACCGGGGTGAGAATTTCGCCGACGCCCTCAGCAAAAGCGGCATGTCCACGTACGAAAACCGGTACATCGGCGCCCAGTGTCAGCCCCAGTTGCGCCAGACGATCCTCATCCCAGCCGAGCTGCCATAAATGATTCAGGGCGAGCAGGGTGGTCGCTGCATCCGAGCTGCCGCCGCCGATACCGCCACCCATGGGCAGGCGTTTTTCCAGCCAGATGTCCATGCCCAGTGTGCAGCCGGACTGTTTCTGCAGGGCACGGGCGGCTTTGACGATCAGGTTACTGTCATGCGGGACACCGGGAACGTCGGTCTGCAGGTGAATCTCGCCGTCCTCGCGAACGGTAAAACCCAGTTCGTCGCCGTAATCGAGAAACTGAAACAGCGTCTGCAGTTCGTGATAACCGTCAGGACGACGTCCGAGAATGTGCAGCATGAGGTTGAGTTTTGCCGGGGCAGGCAAAACCAGTTGTGGCGTGCTCATGGTCATTGCCCCAGTTTGCGAGGCTGCCAGTCCTTGATGACCAGCGTGACATCCAGATCCTGCCCGTGCAGCTTGACGCGCTCTGGCAGCCAATAGCCGTTCTGCTCGACGTAGCTGAGGTATTCCACCTGCCAGCCATCCTGTTCAAGGCTGGCCAGTCGGCTGTCGCCATCGAGTGTCACGTTGCTTTTGCTGTCCGGTGCCGGTAGACCGCGTACCCACCATACAAGGTGCGACACGGGCAGTTTCCAGCCCAGTTGATCCTGCAGCAGTGATTCTGGCGAGGTGGCTTCGTAGCGGCCCTGATTGGCAACTTCGAGCACCACGGCGCCGGGCCTGCCGGTCAGCCGCGCTGCACCACGACCGAGCGGGCCGGACAGGCGGATGTCGTAGTAATCCTGGCGCTGCAGCCAGAACAGGGTACCGCTGCCGGAGTCTTTCGGCGCGCGGATACCGACCTTGCCATTGATCTGCCAGCCATCGAGGCTGCTCAGTTGCTGTTTGTGCTCGCGCCATTGCGCGGGGTCACCCTTGCCCTGAACGGCTTCGCGGGAGGTGAGGCCGGCGCAGCCGGTGAGCAGGGCGATGAGGCTGAATACGATTACGTGGCGCAAAAACATAACGTCAAAGGGTCTCTGATCCGGTCAAGCGTCGCAATGTGCTGCGCAGGACGGTGCTGTCGGGTTGTTGTTCAAGGGCCTTGGCCCAGACTTTTTTGGCTTCGCGCTGCTCGCCCTTGGCCCAGAGTACTTCGCCCAGGTGGGCGGCCACTTCGTGGTCGGGGAAGCGTTCGAGTGCCTGACGCAGGTAGCGCTCGGCATCGTCCAGATTGCCCAGGCGGTAGTTCACCCAGCCAAGGCTGTCGAGCACTGCCGGATCGTCGGGGCTGATCTTGTGGGCTTTTTCGATCAGGTCGCGTGCCTCGCTATAACGCGTCGTGCGATCGGAAAGGGTGTAGCCCAGCGCATTCAGCGCCATGGCGTTTTCCGGTTCGCGCTTGATGATGGTGCGCAGGTCTTTTTCCATCTGCGCCAGATCATTGCGTTTTTCAGCCAGCATGGCGCGGGTGTACAGCAGGTTGGCGTCGTCCGGGTATTGCTTGAGCGCCTGATTCAGCACCTGCCAGCCACGGTCCAGTTGATCATTGCTGGTCAGGGTTTCGGCTTCGATCAGGTACAGCTGGATTGCATAATCGGGCTCTTCGGCGCGCGCTTCGGACAGCCGTTTGGCGGCTTCGGCACCGTTACCGTTGCTGACCAGAATATCGGCCTGGCGCAATTGCGCCGCCAGGAAGTCCGGGCCGGGACCGACCTGAGCGTATTCGTTGAGCGCGCTTTGCGGGTCATCGCGCTCTTCGTGGATGCGGCCCAGATTCAAATGCGCCGAATCGACATGCGCGCCACGGGCGATCAGCTCTTCCAGATAGCCCGCTGCTTCGTCCCAGGCCTTGGCTTCAAGGCACACCAGGGCCAGCGAAAAGCGCAGCTCGTCGTCATCCGGATACTGCTGCAAGAGTGCGGAAAACTGCACTTTGGCGTCTTCCATGCGGTTCTGCTCGACGAGCATGCGCGCATAGGTCAGGCGCAGGCGCTTGTCGTCGGGGTATTTCTTGATGCTTTTTTCCAGCAGGGGCACCGCTTCCTTGCCTCGATTCATGCTTTGCAGCAGGCGGGCATGCAGCAGGATCGGCGCGATTTCACCTTCTTTCGGCGGGTTGTCTTCAAGCAGTTTCAGCGATTGTTCGGAATCGCCGTTCTGCTGCAGCAACAGCGCCTTGCCGAAAATCAGCTGGCCGTTGTTCGGGTATTTGCCCAGCAGTCGGTCAAAGCTCTTGAGCAGACCATTGCGGGTATCCGGATCTGTTTCGGCCGCCGACAGGGCCAGAAAATCGAAGTGCGTGTCGCCCTGGCCTTGCAGGACTCTCTCCATGTACACAAGGGAATCGTCGTAACGCCCGGCGCGCGCCAGTTGGATGGCGGCAGCTCGTTGCGCTTCAAGATTGCCCGGCGCGTTCCTCGCCCAGATCAGCGCGGTATCCAGCGCCGATTGATCGGCACCCATGTACTCGGCGATCTGATAAGCGCGCTCCGAGACCCCCGGATCCTGAGTCTTGATCGCCTGGGTCACATAGTTGTCCAGGGCGATGTCGAAGCGGTTGCGCTGGCCAGCCAGCTCCGCACTCAACAGGCTGACCAGGGTGTCCTGAGTGAACGAGCCATAGACCTGCGGCTTGGCTTCAGGCGCGGGCGGGGCGTCCTTTTGAGCGGGCACAGGCTGTGACGAGGCGGGAGTCATGGACTGACAGCCACCCAGAAAGGCGAGAGCAAGGAACAACGCGGAGGATCTATTCATATATAAGAAGGGCGGCTTACCTGCGGTGGGAGCATCATGACACAAGGCTGTTGGCAAAACCCACAGCCGTCGGAAAAACTGATGCAATGCGTGTGTTTGCAGTGTCGCGGAGCCGAAAGCACGGTCTGCGACGAGCGATTGTAGTGGGACAATAATATGTGGTGGTTGTTCTGAGCTTATCGAAGTAGGACAATTACCGGCTTCACGTCACCACCTGCGACCCTGAATGGCCTTCCTTGCACTCGGTATCAACCATAAGACCGCCTCGGTCGACGTTCGCGAGCGTGTGGCATTTACCCCGGAACAGCTGGTCGAGGCATTGCAGCAGCTCTGCCAACTGACGGAAAGCCGCGAGGCTGCGATCCTTTCGACCTGCAACCGCAGCGAGTTGTACATCGAACACGAGCACCTTGGCGCGGACAGTATTCTTGCCTGGCTGGCCAATTATCATCACCTCAGTCTTGAAGAATTGCGTGCCAGTGCTTACGTGCACGAAGATGACGCTGCCGTGCGGCACATGATGCGTGTCGCCTCGGGGCTCGATTCGCTGGTGCTCGGCGAGCCGCAGATTCTCGGCCAGATGAAGTCCGCCTACGCGGTTGCCCGCGAAGCCGGCACGGTCGGGCCGTTGCTCGGTCGTCTGTTTCAGGCGACGTTCAGCGCTGCCAAACAGGTACGTACCGACACTGCCATTGGCGAAAACCCGGTCTCTGTGGCCTTTGCTGCAGTCAGCCTGGCGAAACAGATTTTCAGTGATCTGCAACGCAGCCAGGCCTTGTTGATCGGTGCAGGCGAGACCATTACTCTGGTCGCCCGGCATCTGCATGATCTGGGCGTCAAGCGTATCGTGGTCGCCAACCGCACGCTGGAACGCGCCAGCATGCTTGCCGCCGAGTTCGGTGCGCACGCGGTGCTGTTGTCGGACATCCCGGCGGAACTGGTCAACAGCGATATCGTGATCAGCTCCACCGCCAGCCAGTTGCCGATTCTGGGCAAGGGCGCCGTGGAAAGTGCGTTGAAGCTGCGCAAGCACAAACCGATTTTCATGGTCGATATCGCTGTACCGCGGGATATCGAGCCTGAAGTCGGCGAGCTGGACGATGTTTACCTGTACAGCGTTGATGACCTGCATGAAGTGGTGGCAGAGAATCTCAAGAGCCGTCAGGGCGCGGCGCTGGCCGCCGAGCAACTGGTCAGCGTGGGTGCCGAGGACTTCATGTCGCGCCTGCGCGAACTGGCCGCAGTCGACGTGCTGCGTGCCTATCGTCAGCAAAGCGAACGGCTGCGTGACGAAGAGCTGAGCAAGGCGCAACGTATGCTGGCCAACGGCAGCAATGCCGAGGACGTACTGATCCAGCTGGCACGTGGTCTGACCAACAAATTGCTGCATGCACCCAGCGTGCAGCTCAAGAAGCTGTCTGCCGAAGGTCGCGTCGATGCGCTGGCCATGGCCCAGGAACTTTTTGCCCTCGGTGAGGGCTCGACGGATAAACCCCCGCAATGAAAGCTTCACTGCTCAATAAGCTGGATGTGCTCAGCGACCGTTTCGAGGAACTGACCGCGCTGCTCGGCGACGCGGAAGTCATCAGCGACCAGACACGCTTTCGCGCCTATTCCCGTGAATACGCTGAAGTGGAGCCAGTGGTTGCGCTCTACGCGCAGTTGCTCAGGGTGCAGGGCGACCTGGAGGGCGCACAGGCGCTGCTCAAGGACAGCGATCCGGACATGCGCGAAATGGCCGTCGAGGAAGTTCGCGAAACCAAACAGCAACTGGTCGAGCTGGAAGCGCAATTGCAGCGCATGCTGTTGCCCAAGGACCCGAACGACGGTCGTAACGTGTTTCTGGAAATCCGCGCAGGCACCGGTGGTGATGAAGCGGCGATCTTCTCCGGCGACCTGTTCCGCATGTATTCGCGTTACGCCGAGCGGCGTGGCTGGCGCGTCGAGATTCTTTCCGAAAACGAAGGCGAGCATGGCGGCTACAAGGAAGTCATTGCGCGCGTCGAGGGTGACAGCGTCTACGGCAAGCTGAAATTCGAGTCCGGTGCGCACCGTGTGCAGCGTGTTCCGGAGACCGAGTCCCAGGGCCGTATCCATACCTCAGCCTGTACGGTTGCGGTATTGCCGGAGCCTGACGAGCAGCAGGCGATCGAGATCAACCCTGCCGACCTGCGGGTCGATACCTACCGCTCTTCGGGCGCTGGTGGACAGCACGTCAACAAAACCGACTCGGCGATCCGCATTACCCACTTGCCGTCGGGTATTGTCGTCGAGTGCCAGGAAGAGCGTTCGCAGCACAAGAACAGAGCCCGGGCAATGTCCTGGCTATCTGCCAAACTGAATGATCAGCAGACCAGCGCGGCGGCCAATGCCATTGCCAGCGAGCGCAAGCTGCTGGTCGGCTCGGGCGATCGGTCCGAGCGCATACGTACGTATAACTTCCCTCAGGGGCGAGTGACGGATCACCGCGTGAACCTGACTTTGTATTCGCTGGATGAAGTTCTGGCGGGCGGAGTCGATGCAGTGATAGAGCCGCTACTCGCTGAATATCAGGCTGATCAACTTGCGGCACTGGGTGAGTAAATGACCATCATCGCAAGTGTACTCAGAAGCGCCGAGCTTCCCGATTCACCGACTGCACGGCTTGATGCCGAGCTGCTGCTGGCGGCGGCGCTGGGCAAACCACGCAGTTTCCTGCACACCTGGCCCGAGCGCATCGTCAGCACCGAAGCCGCCGTGGCATTCGCCGGCTACATGGAGCGCCGCCGCAAAGGCGAGCCGGTCGCTTACATCCTCGGCCAGCAGGGCTTCTGGAAGCTGGATCTGGAAGTCGCCCCGCACACGTTGATCCCGCGGCCCGAAACCGAAATGCTGGTCGAGGCGGCACTGGAACTGGTGCCTGCCTTCGCACCCGCTCAGGTGCTGGACCTCGGCACCGGCACCGGCGCAATTGCGCTGGCGCTGGCCAACGAACGCCAGCAATGGAAGGTCACCGCGGTTGACCGTGTGCCAGAGGCCGTCGCCTTGGCTGAGCGTAACCGGCAGCGCTTGCAACTGAACAACGCCGAAGTCTTTGAAAGCCACTGGTTCGGTGGCCTGCAAGGTCGACAGTTCGACCTGATCATCAGCAACCCGCCGTACATCTCTGACGCAGATCCGCATCTGTCGGCTGGCGACGTGCGTTTTGAGCCGAGCAGTGCGCTGGTGGCCGGTTCCGACGGGCTGGATGACTTGCGCACGATCATCGAACAGGCGCCTGCACATCTAAATGCGGATGGCTGGCTGCTGCTGGAGCACGGCTACGATCAGGGACCTGCGGTGCGTGAGCTGCTGATTCGCCAGGGCTTCGAGCGTATTCAGACGCGCCGTGATCTGGGCGAGCATGAGCGCATCACGTTCGGATGCAAGCTGTGCTGAGTGATCAGGAGCTGCTGCGCTACAGTCGCCAGATTCTGCTGCAACATGTTGATATCAATGGCCAGCTAAGACTCAAACAAAGTCGTGCGCTGGTCGTGGGCGTCGGCGGGCTTGGCTCGCCGGTGGCCCTGTATCTGGCCGCCGCTGGGGTTGGTGAGCTGCATCTGGCGGATTTCGATCACGTCGACCTGACCAACCTGCAACGCCAGATCATCCACGACACTCAGAGCATCGGGCAGGCCAAGGTAGATTCGGCCATCACCCGGCTCAATGCGATCAATCCCGAGATCACCCTTGTCGCTCATCGTGCAGCGCTGGATACCGACTCACTGGATGCGGCGGTACAGGCTGTCGATCTGGTGCTCGATTGCTCGGATAATTTCGCCACTCGCGAAGCGGTCAACGCCGCCTGTGTCGCTGCCGGCAAGCCGTTGGTCAGTGGTGCGGCCATTCGGCTTGAAGGGCAGTTGTCGGTGTTCGACCCGCGTCGTGCGGACAGCCCTTGTTACCATTGTCTGTACGGGCATGGCAGCGAAGCCGAACTGACCTGCAGCGAGGCCGGTGTCATCGGCCCGCTGGTCGGTCTGGTTGGCAGCCTGCAAGCGCTGGAGGCGTTGAAACTGCTGGCCGGCTTTGGCGAACCCATGGTCGGTCGACTGTTATTGATCGACGCCTTGAGCACGCGTTTCCGTGAACTGAAGGTCAAGCGTGACCCGGCGTGCAGCGTCTGTGGTCCGGCCAGTGTGCAGCGCGAGCATGCGTGACGTGCATATGAGCCATGGCAGCGATGCACCGGTCGGAATCTTCGATTCCGGGGTCGGTGGTCTGTCGGTGCTCAATGAAATCCGCCAGCTGTTGCCCAGCGAGTCGCTGCTGTATCTGGCGGACTGCGGGCACATTCCCTACGGTGAAAAGACTCCCGAATTCATCATCGAGCGATGCCTGACGATTGCCGGGTTTTTCCGCGAGCAGGGGGCCAAGGCGCTGGTCGTCGCCTGCAACACGGCTACTGCCGCAGGTGTGTCGCACCTACGTCAGCGCTACCCGGACTGGCCGATTGTCGGTATGGAGCCAGCGGTCAAACCGGCTGCCGAGGCGACCCGCAGCGGCGTTGTCGGTGTGCTGGCGACTACCGGAACGCTGCAAAGCGCCCGCTTTGCGGCCTTGCTGGACCGTTTTGCCAACGATGTGCGGGTCGTGACCCAGCCGTGCCCCGGGCTGGTCGAGCTGATCGAAACCGGCGACCTGGTCAGTCCGCAAATCCGTCAGCTGCTGCAGCACTATGTCGAGCCATTGCTGGCAGCGCGCTGTGACACGATCATTCTGGGCTGTACTCATTACCCGTTTCTCAAGCCATTGCTGCGCGAAATGCTCCCCGAATCGGTCACCCTGATCGATACCGGAGCCGCAGTGGCGCGGCAGCTGCAGCGTCTTTTGGCGCGGTCCGGCCTGCTTGCCAGTGGTGTCGCCCGAGACACTGTGTATTGGTCTAGTGACATACCGGACAATTTCAGAAAAATCCTACCTTTTTTGTCGCAAAACGTCGGCAATGTGAGAAGCTTCCGTTTGTAAAAAAAACGTGAAAAAAAGCGCTTTTGGGGTGAACTTACGTCGCCTCCGCGGCTTCTATAAAAGCGGCTGATGAATTCCAACACTTTTCGTACAATTTAATATATTTAGGACGTTTCTCATGAAGAGACTCTTTTGCCTGGCCGTGATTGCGGCCGCTTTGGCAGGGCAAGCTTCAATCGCGCAGGCTGATGGTGTTGAGTTTTCGGTCGGTCAGACCGGCGAGTCGACCATGACTTATCGTCTGGGCGTGCAGTTTGATTGGGATAAAACCTGGCTGCAAAGCGACATCGGTCGTCTGACCGGCTACTGGGATGGCGCTTACACCTACTGGGATGGCAAGGACTACAAGGATAACCACAGCCTGTCGTTCTCCCCGGTTCTGGTCTACGAGTTCGGCAACGGCAACGTCAAGCCATACGTAGAAGCCGGTATCGGCGTCTCGGTGTTCTCCAACACCCAGGTCGAAGACCGCAAGTTCGGTTCTGCCTTCAACTTCGAAGACCGTATCGGTTTCGGTCTGCGCTTCGCGGGCGGGCATGAAGTCGGTATCCGTGCGACCCACTACTCCAACGCCGGCATCAAAGAGCCGAACGACGGTATAGAGAGCTACGCACTGCACTACAAGATGCCGTTCTGATAAAACAGCTGCCTCTCATGCCAGCGCCCCGCGTTGGCATGCATTTCGTGACGCTCCGCTCCGGACCATCCCCCCCCCGCAGAAGAGCCCGGGTGACGGCGCTTTCAGGCTTCTGCCCGCAGGGCGTAGGAGCGAACTTGTTCGCGAAAGGGCCGGTATATTCACCGAAAATACTTCGTCTGAACTGACGCCTTCGCGAACAAGCGAAGCGTCGCCCGGTCCGCTCCTACGGCCTTCGGCCAGAATCAAGAACAGATTTGTGTATAACGCTTAGCACAGCGCGTGGGGACGATAGTGATGAATCAAAGATAAGCCGTCGCAATCCCTTTGCGTTCGTTCAGGCAGTCTTCCGCACCCGCTTCGAATTCACGACAGATCAACGGGCGTTTCTCGTAGATCGTGCACATCATCGTGTTGCGATCCAGCGCAGCGCACCAGCCGTCATCCAGGCGCAACATGACCTCGCCACCCCACTCATCGGTATCGATGTAACGCTCAGGCACGCCCGTGTCGGTGATCAGCATCACTTCCAGTTGGCAGCAGCAGGCTGCGCAGGTCGAACAAGTGACTGCCGGTTCGCCGTGGACCTCGGCGAGCGGAATGAGTGTAGCGTTCAGAGCGTTTCTCCCGAGTGTCTGGCGGCGCGGGCTGCCAGCCATTGCAGCAGGGGAAATATACCCGCCCAGACCAGCCCCAGCACCAGCATGCCTGGCCACACTCCGAGGGGAAGGTGGACCTGGGCCAGTTGCGAGCCGGCATAGTACGACATCGGGCCGCCAATAGCGCCCAGCACGACTGCACGCCATAGCGGCTTCGCCGTCCAGGCCAGGCAATGATTGAGCGTGGTGCCCAGCACCGCCCACAACAGCGCCAGCCACAACGGCAAGAGGTAGCCGCCCGTGCCGAAATCAAAAACGCCGAGTGTCATCAAGGTACTGTCCAGCACGATACCGATCAAGGTCACCGTCAGAATCAGCCGGCCTTCCGCTGCCCATGAGCTGATCCACAGAAAATGCACCGCCAGCACGCCCACGGCGATCAGCAGCCAGAAGCTGTTGCCGCCCAGTACGCAGGCGAACCAGCCGATCTGAAACAACAGCGCGTTGGCAATGGATTTAAGCATTGAAGCGCCCAAGCAGCGGTTCGCGCAGCGCTTCGGGCTTGGCGAGCAGCAGTTGCGCGGTGCCGATGGTCCGCTCCAGGAAGCCGCCTTCGCAGTAGCACAGGTAAAACTCCCACAGGCGCAGGAAATGCTCGTCGTAACCCAGCTCGGCGAGTTTGCCGTGGGCGTTTTTGAAGTTGTCGTGCCACAGGCGCAGGGTGCGCGCGTAGTGCAAGCCGAAATCTTCCATGTGCAGCAGGTTCATGTCGGTATCGCTGCCGACGATGTCGAGCATCTTCGCCACCGAGGGCAGGGCGCCACCGGGGAAAATGTAACGCTGGATGAAGTCCACAGTGCGCTTGGCCTGTGCGTAACGCTGTTCGCGGATGGTGATCGCCTGCAGCAGCATCATGCCGTTGCTTTTCAGCAGGTTCGCGCATTGCTTGAAGTAGGTGGGCAGAAAGCGATGGCCGACCGCTTCGATCATCTCGATGGACACCAGCTTGTCGTACTCACCGGTCAGGTCCCGGTAGTCGGTCAGCAGCAACGTCACGCGATCCTGCAGGCCCAGTTCGATCAGTCGTCGCTCGGTGTAGGCGAACTGCTCCTTGGACAGGGTCGTAGTGGTCACCTGGCAGCCGTAGTGCTGCGCCGCGTAAATAGCCATGCTGCCCCAGCCGGTGCCGATTTCCAGCAAGTGATCGGTGGGCTTCAGGGCGAGTTTCTGACAGATGCGCTCGAGCTTGTTCAACTGCGCCTGTTCCAGCGTGTCGTCTTCGCTGAGGAACTGTGCGGCTGAATACATCATGGTCGGGTCGAGAAACTGCTCGAACAGCGTGTTGCCCAGGTCGTAGTGGGCCGCGATATTTTTCTGCGAGCCTTCGCGTGTATTGCGGTTGAGCCAGTGCAACGCGTGAATCAGCGGGCGGGTCAGGCGCGCCATTCCGCCCTCCATTGCATCCAGCACATCCAGATTGCTGACAAACACCCTGATCACCGCCGTCAGGTCTGGTGTCGTCCAGTAGCCATGAATGAAGGCCTCGCCCGCACCGATGGAACCGTTACTGGCGACCATGCCCCAGGCTGCCGAATCGAGAAGGTGGATTTCAGCCTGAATCAGCGCGCCGTTCTTGCCGAACACATGGCGCTCACCCCGTTCGACAATCACCAACTGGCCGTTGCGCAGTCCGGCGAGTTGCCGCAGCACGCCTCGGCGCAGGAGGTTGGCAGTCAAACCATTAGTGCCCAGATTGGCAGAAAAACTACTGCTACTGCTTTTCATGGAGTGAGTCCTTGGATTGCGCGGCGGCAGCACGGTACTCGCCGTCAGCGGCCTGATGGGAAAAGATGGGTATGCGTTTGACCAACAGGCGCATGGCCTGCCAATAAATGGCCAGACAGGTTTTCGCGGTCATCCATGGATAAGCGATCAGATAGCGATGCAGCGTCTTGCGGTTGAGACTCTGGCGGGTCAGATTGAGCGTGGCGTCAAACATCTTCAGTTCGCCTTGCCAGTCAGCCATGTGTACACCGATCCGTTCGGCGGGCTGGCTGAAGCTCATGCGGTACTCGAGATCACGTGGCAGAAACGGTGAAACATGAAAGGCCTTGGCCACGGCGAAATGCTGATGGCCTTCGCCGGTGGCGGGCAGCACATAGCTGTAGCGCTCGCCCCACGGGGTATTGGTCACTTCACACAGAATGCCGGCCAGTGTGCCGTCAGCTTCGTGGCAGTAGAAAAAACTCACCGGGTTGAACGACAGCCCCCAACTGCGCGCCTGCGTCAGCAGGCAGACGCGGCCAGACGGGATGCGCCCCAACGCTTTGCCGACCCGCTCGCGGACCGCCTCGATGAGCGTCAGTCCTTGCCCGGTCAGCTCTGGCAGATAGTCTCGCTCACGAAACGAGAACGGCGCAAAACGCCCCCGGCCTGCCAGTGGGGAGAGCCCCAGTACGCTGTCCTGTTCATCCAGATCCAGATAGAGCAGGCCTATCCGATAGGTGAACTCATGGGCGCGCGGTGCAAACCGCCGGTGGCTGATCCAGCCACTGTAGAGGGCGCTGTTCACAGCGTTTCACCAAAGGCCTGGGCGACACGCAGGCCGCTGACCACGCCGTCTTCGTGAAAGCCATTGGCCCAGTAGGCGCCGCAGTACCAGGTGTGGTCGACACCGTTGATTTCCTCCCAGCGCGCCTGTGCAGTGATCGCATCGAGGCTGTATTGCGGATGGGCATAGCGGTAGCGGCCAAGGATTTTGGCCGGGTCGATGGCCGCAGTCTGGTTGAGGCTGACGCAGAACGTCGTGTCGCTCTCGATCCCTTGCAGAATGTTCATGTCATAGGTGACGGCGGCCGACTGCTGTTCGCCGCCGCCCAGGCGATAGTTCCAGCTCGCCCAGGCCAGTTTGCGCTTGGGCAGCAGTCGCGTGTCGGTGTGCAGCACCACATCGTTTTCGGCATAGCGCAGCGCGCCGAGAATCGACTGCTCGGCACTCGATGGCTGTGCCAGCAGGGCCAGGGCCTGATCGCTGTGACAGGCAAACACCACCTTGTCGAAACGTTCGCTGCCCATGGCGCTGTGCAGCGTCACACCTTCGCTGTCACGCTCGACACGTGTGACCGGGCAGGACAGACGAATGCGCTCGCGGAACGAGGCTGTCAGCGGTTCCACATAACTTCTGGAACCGCCTTCGATCACGCACCATTGCGGCCGATGAGTGACCGAGAGCAGGCCGTGATTCTTGAAAAAGCGCACGAAGAACTGCAGCGGGAAGCCGAGCATGTCGGCCAGCGACATCGACCAGATCGCCGCGCCCATGGGCACGATGTAATGATCGATGAAGCGCTGGCCATAACCGCCGTTCTTCAGGTACTCGCCCAGCGTGGTGTCTGCCGCGATGCGCTGGTTTTCCAGATCATCGACCGATTGACGATTGAAGCGCAGGATATCGCGCAGCATGCCCCAGAACCGCGGCGACAGCAGGTTGCTGCGCTGGGCGAACAGGCTGTTGAGGTTGTTGCCGTTATATTCCACGCCAGTACGCGGATCATGTACCGAAAAACTCATTTCCGCAGGCTGGAAGCCGACACCCAGCTGGCCTAGCAGGCGAATGAAATTGGGGTAGGTCCAGTCGTTGAAGACAATGAAACCGGTGTCGATCGCGTAGGCGCGGCCTTCGACCTGCACATCCACCGTGTGAGTATGCCCGCCGATCCAGTCCGAAGACTCGAACACGGTCACCTCATGCGCGCGGTTGAGCAGGTAGGCACTGGTCAGGCCAGAAATCCCGCTGCCAATGACTGCGATCTTCATTGCGCGTCCTTATTCGACGATTCGCTGCGCGCCATGCGTTTGCCGAGGGCCAGTCGGGCGCGTGCCGGGAGCAGGGCCAGCAAGCTCATGCTGAAGATGAACAGCGCCGGAAAGGCGATATCCAGTGGACGTTTGTTGCGCCCCAGCTTGCTGGCGATATGTTTGGCTGCCTTCTCGACAGGCCAGCGCATGGGCATGGGGAAATCATTTTTCTGCGTCAGCGGTGTGTCGACGAACCCGGGGCTGACCACTGTCACGTCGATGTTTTCGCTGGCCAGGTCCAGCCGCAGCGCTTCGAGCAGATAACGCAGGCCGGCTTTCGACGCGCCGTAGGCTTCGGCGCGGGGCAGGGCCAGGTAGGTCACCGCACTGGCCACGCCGACCAGGTGCGGCTGATGACCTTTGCGCAGCAGCGGCAACGCGTGCTCGATGCAGTAACTGCTGGCCAGCAGGTTGGTGCGTACCACGCGTTCGACCATGGCCGCTTCAAACTGTCGGGCGTCGATGTATTCGCAGGTGCCCGCGTTGAAGATGGCCGTGTCCAGGGCTCCCCATTGCCGGGCGATGTCGTCGGCAATCGCCTTGACTTGCTCGGGGTCGGTGATGTCACCGGTCACCAGCAGCACCTGCGTGGGATAAACGTTCGCAAGGTTCTGCAATGGCTCAAGCGTGCGGGCGGTCAGCGCGAGCCGGTGACCGGCGTTGAGCAGTTCTTTGGCCAGTGCCAGGCCAATGCCGCTGCTTGCTCCGGTCAACCAGATGCGTCGTGCAACAGGAGTGCTCATCCCAACCTCTTCTTCAACCAATGGATGACTCGACCCATGATGGGCAGATGTTCGTAGAGCAATGCACCGGCATCGAAGTAGTCCCGGTGTCGATAAACCTTGTCGCGCCACTTCAGGTGCGAACAGCCTTCTACCTGAATTGTCCGGCCGGCGGCCAGACGCGGGTGCGAATAACTCATGGTCCAGACCAGATAGCCCTCGCCGGGGCGCACCTCGTCGAAGGCGTGGAAGTCGAAATGCAGGTCCTGGACGTTGGCGTACAGCTCGCCGAAATAGCGGCGCATGGCGGCAAGGCCGTGGATATCGTGCATCGGGTCGCTGAACGACACGTCTTCGCTGTACAGCTCGGCAACCTGATCAAGGTTGTCCTTGTTCAGCGCGGCAAAACCCTCGGCGAAGCGATGCAGGAAATCAGCCATGTTCGACTCCTGCGGCCGGCTGTCGAGCCGGGAGCGCCTTGAACGCTGCCAGGGCGCGGGCGCGGCTCTTGCTCAGGTCGACGATGGGTTTCGGGTAGTCGGCAGCGCCAAACAGGTCACCGATTAACGACGGGTCGTGAATCTGCTTTTTATTCATATCCGCCAGTTCCGGCAGCCAGCGCTTGATGAACACGCCCTCGGGGTCGAAGCGTTCCGACTGCGACAGCGGATTGAAAATACGGAAGTAGGGCGCCGAGTCGGTACCAGTGGACGAGCTCCACTGCCAGCCGCCGTTGTTGGATGCCAGATCACCGTCGATCAGGTGGCGCATGAAAAAGCGCTCGCCCTCACGCCAGTCGATCAGAAGATTTTTGGTGAGAAACATCGCAACGACCATCCTTAGCCGATTGTGCATCCATCCGGTTTCCAGCAACTGGCGCATCGCTGCGTCAATGATTGGCAGCCCGGTACGCGCTTCTTGCCAGGCGCGCAGTTCTTCAGGTGCATCGCGCCACTTCAACGCCTCGGTTTCCGGGCGAAAGGCGCGATGACGCGAGACGCGTGGGTAGCCGACCAGCGTGTGTTTATAGAACTCTCGCCATAATAGCTCGTTGATCCAGGTCACGGTGCCCACGTCGCCAGTCTCGAACTCGCCCTGATTACTGGCCAGTGCCGCGTGCAGGCACTGGCGCGGCGAAATCACCCCGGCCGCCAGATAGGCCGACAACTGGCTGGTGCCGGGCTTGGCCGGAAAGTCGCGTTCGGTCTTGTAGTAGCTGATCTGCTCGTCGGCGAAGGCGTCCATGCGCCGTCTGGCTTCGGCCTCACCGGCCGGCCACAGGTCACGCAAGGCTTTCGAGGGCGTGGCAAAGCCCTTGACCTGCTCGGGAACCGCATCGCTTTTCATCGACTGTGCCGCCTGCGCTTGCGGGGTGCGCACCGGGTGCGGCATGGCCTCGTGCAGTCGGGTGTAGCAGACCTTCTTGAACTGGGTGAATACCTGAAAATAGTTGCCGGTCTTGGTCAGGATGCTGCCAGGCTTGAATAACAGCTGATCGAGGTAGCTGTTGAAGTGCACACCGGCTTTTTCCATTGCCTTCTGCACCGCCTGGTCGCGGCGGGTTTCGTTGATGCCGTATTCCTGATTGAGGTGCAGGCCCTCGACCTTGAACTGTGTGCACAGTGTTGCCAGCACTTCAGGCGCCTGATCCCAGGTGTCCGCCTCGCGGATCAGCAAAGGAACGTTCAACTCGCCCAGCGCCTTCTCGAGCTCGACCAGATTGCGCAGCCAGAAGTCTACCTTGCAGTCGGCATCGTCATGGCTGCGCCACTGCGCAGGACTGAGCAGGTAGACCGCCAGCGTCGGACCGCGCTCCATGGCGGCGGTCAGGGCAGTGTTGTCTTGAGCGCGCAGGTCGCTGCGCAGCCAGATCAGTTGCATGAGAAGTCCTTAGATAAGTCCGAGCTTGCCCAGCTCGATCTGAGCGCTGAGTACGTCGTGGGCAAGGGTCAGTCCAGATATCTCCTTGGCCTGTACGAGCAACTCGGCATTATGGATCTGCACCGTTGGTCCGCCCAGCACGACAGGGCAGGTGATATTGGCCAGCAATCGGGGCAGATGGGGCACGTTCAGCGACTTGCTGGAATACAGCAATATGCCGCGTGGCTTCAGGTATTCGGCTGCCAGCGCCAGCTCGCCGACCGGCAACGGCCAGTCGAACACCTCGACCGGGCAATCGGCGCTGCTCACCAGCCAGGCCGCCAGCCACAGGTGCGGTTCCAGCGGCAGATCGGACTGATTGACCAGCAGCAACGGGCTGCCATTGAGCTGACGGTTGTTGTGGTAGATGCGTGCGCCAAACTTGCTGCGCAGCCAGGAGTAGAAAAACGTGCGCTCCAGTTGTGCGCCGAACTTGCCTTGCCAGCGCTGTTCCAGCTCGGCCAGCAGCGGCAGCAGCAACTGCTCACACAGCGTGCGCGGCGGGTACAGCGACATCGCCTGATTGAACACGTCATCGACCCGGCGTTCGGCCAGCTCGCCGATCGCGACCAGCAAGGTCTGACGCAATGCGTCCCAGTCGTTGGTCGGCGGCAGGGCGTCCTTGCGATTGTCATCGATCAGCCCCTTGACCTGACTGACGGACACACCGCGGTTAAGCCAGGTCAGAATCTTCATGACGCGCTGCACATGCGCGTCCGAATACAGCCGATGACCTTTGGCGGTGCGGTGCGGGACGATCAGCCCGTAACGACGCTCCCAGGCTCGCAGGGTGACGGCGTTGACGCCTGTCTGCCGTGCAACCTCGCGGATCGGCAACCAGTCGCCCGGCACCTCTGTGTCTGTTTCATTCATGAGTCAAATCGCATTGCGCAGGCTGAGGTTTTCCGGGTGGGGCTGCATGTACACCTGCAGCGCCACATACGGGTCCGGATGTTGGCGAAAATGATGCTTGAGCAGCGTCAGCGGCACGATCAGGGGCACGATGCCCTGGTGAT
This sequence comes from Pseudomonas sp. MEJ108, assembly GCF_030208985.1. Classification (NCBI taxonomy): domain Bacteria; kingdom Pseudomonadati; phylum Pseudomonadota; class Gammaproteobacteria; order Pseudomonadales; family Pseudomonadaceae; genus Pseudomonas; species Pseudomonas sp. MEJ108. The sequence goes on along the minus strand of NZ_JARVSW010000074.1, from coordinate 20,419 downwards.
ACTGGGCGATGACCTGCTGGATTTCCTGCTTGTCTTCACTGGTAATGGTTTGTTTCAAATAACCACACAGGTGCTGCAGGACGTTGGTGTGAGTGCTGCGCGTGGCGCACTTTTTCAAGGCTGCCATCAATTGGCTGAAGTACAGCGGCGCGATTTCGTTCGGGTCGGTGCGGCCCATGCTGCCGAGCATCTTGCCCAACGCCTTGTATTGCACCGGGTCGTTGGCCATCAGCTGGTATTTGTAGCGCGAGTGGAATTCGGTCAGGGCGCGCCGGGTGACGCCTTCTTTCAGCAACTGTTGCCAGGCCGCGTAGGCAAACACGCGGGTGACGAAGTTTTCGCGCAGCACGGCATCGTTGAGCCGGCCGTCTTCCTCGACGGGCAGATCGGGGTGACGTTCGCAAAAGGCCTGCGCATAGATCCCGCGACCGCCGCCATCGACCGGGGCGCCGTTTTCGCGGTAGACCTTGACCCGCTCCAGGCCGCATGAAGGGGATTTCTGCATGAAGATGTAGCCGCAGATATCGCCCAGCTCAGCGGCCATCTGTATGCCGTAATCCGCCAAGGCCTGGGTAACGTCCAGGTCACGATTGACCGTACCAAGCGCCTTGGGATTTTCTGCGTCGCCCACCAGCCTGATCGGCTCGCGTGGGATGCCCATGCCGATAGCAACTTCAGGACACGCCTGGACGAAATCGAAGTACTTGCTCAACGCCTGCGTACACAGATGAGATTCCTTGTGTCCGCCATTGAAGCGAACCTCGGCACCCATCAGGCAGGCACTGATGCCGAGTTTGGGTTTTTCGATTGCGGACGCCGCCATCAGTCACCTCTACAGAAGACTTGTACAGATAGTTCGTGCTGTACAACTTGTCTTCATCATAGGGGTGTAATTGTACAAGTCAAATTCTTTGTAGAGGGCGGTAAGGGCTGATTCCAGCTACTTCCAGCCCATCCGCCATGTATCTGACTGTTGCAGCACTTGCCACGGCAGTCGCTCGCTGCGCTGGGTCAGCACGGCCTGCAGCTCTATTTCCAGGACGGTGCCTTCTTCGTCCTTGAACAGCTCGGTGACCAGAAAGTGTTTTTCCCGGTTGAGCGGGGTGGCTGCTGTCCATTTCGACAGCAGCAGCTTGCGCGGGTTGATCTGATTCATTGCACGTGTTCCAGCAATCGACGCGCGGCTTCCTGCCCACTCAGCCATGCGCCTTCCACGCGTCCGGACAGGCACCAGTCGCCGCACACGTAAATGCCCAGATCGGCATCCGACAGAGCGCCCCATTCGTGAGAGCCGGCAGGCCGTGCATACAGCCAGCGATGCGCGAGGCTGAACACTGGCGCGGGCATGGTGCAATCGATCAATTCCGCGAAGGCGCCGTGCAACTGTTCGGTGACCTGTTCTCTGGAGGCGTCGATATTCTGCTGGCTCCACTGGCTGGTGGCGTGCAGTACCCAAGTATCGAGCGTGGCGTCGCGCCCGGGTTTGCTGCGGTTGCGGGCCAGCCAGTCCAGCGGGCTGTCCTGCACGAAGCAACCCTGCATGGGCGTCTGCAATGGGGTTTCGAAGGCCAGCGCCACAGCCCAGGTCGGGTCCATCTTCACGCCTGCCACGACGCTTGCCAGTTTTGGCGCGGCAGCCAGCAGGGCAGTGGCCTGAGGGGCCGGGGTGGCGATGATCACATGGCTGAAAGGGCCGTGGCTTTCGCCTTCGGCATCAAGCAGGTTCCAGTGTTGTTCGCCGCGAAACACTTCAGTGATCCGGCACGAGAACGACACTGGCAGATCGCCGCGCATCGCCCGGGTAATAGCGCTCATGCCAGGCGTACCCACCCAGCGCACTTGCTCATCCGGTGAAGGGCTGAGTCTGCCGCCATGAAAGTTGTAGAGCGAGGGTGTCCACTCGGCGACGTGGCCCTGGGTTTGCCACTGCTTGACTGCAGTGGCAAAGCGCCGGTCACGGGCGGTGAAATACTGTGCGCCCATGTCCAGCGAACCTGCGTCGCTGCGCTTGCTGGACATACGACCGCCGCTGCCGCGGCTCTTGTCGAAAAGGTGCACCTGATGCCCGGCGGCTGTAAGCGCCTGGGCTGCTGAGAGTCCGGCGATACCGGTACCGATGATTGCGATAGGGACAGTCATAGGGGCCTCGTTACCTTGTCTGTACAGACTACGCCGTAGTTAAAACCTGTACAATCTTCTTGTTTGGTATAACTTGCAGTGGTTTTGCAATTTAGCGATTGAGTCACACTGCCACTGGCAAGGTCGAACGGTTCAGCGACTCGGGCGAAGGCCTCGAGGCTGCGCTTCATTCTGCTGTGGCCTATGGTTCAGCTGACAGTTTCGTTTTCCGGACCAACGTCACGGACAGCGTCACTGGTAAAAATAAGACTACTCAATTGTCACCTACACCACGCGAGGTTATCTGCCATGCACATATTGCTGACCGGTGGTACTGGTTTGATAGGACGAGCGCTCTGCCGTTTCTGGTCTGCTCAAGGCCATGAATTGACGGTATGGAGCCGAACACCCGCCGATGTCGTCGAGCTGTGCGGCCCCTCAGTGCGTGGCATTGCCAGCCTTGATGAGCTGGGCACGCAGCCGGTGGATGCAATCATCAATCTGGCAGGCGCGCCCATTGCGGATCGTCCCTGGACCCGCAAGCGCCGTCTGTTGCTGTGGGAGAGTCGCGTCGGCCTGACCGAGCAACTGCTGAAATGGCTGGGCACTCGCGCGCAAAAACCTGCGCTGATGATTTCCGGTTCCGCAGTCGGTTGGTACGGCGACAGTGGCGAGCGCGAAATCGACGAAACCTCGCTGCCTGCCAAGGAAGACTTTGCCAGCCAGCTGTGCAATGCCTGGGAAGAAACCGCGCAACGTGCCGAGGCGCTGGGGGTGCGGGTGGTGCTGATACGCACGGGGCTGGTGCTGTCCGATCGTGCCGGTTTTCTGCAGCGTCTGTTGCCCCCTTTCAAATTCGGCATGGGCGGGCCGATCGGTAACGGCAGGCAGTGGATGCCGTGGGTTCACATCCAGGATCAAATCGCCGCAATTGATTTTTTGTTAAATCTGAATGAAGCAAAGGGTCCTTATAATGTTTGCGCGCCTTCACCGGTGCGCAATCGTCAGTTTGCCAAGACCCTGGCCGGCATTCTGCACCGACCGGCGTTCATGCCCATGCCTGCGCTGGCCCTGAAGGTATTGCTGGGTGAGCTTTCGGTATTGCTGCTCGGTGGTCAGCGTGCGCGGCCGGAGCGTTTGCAGGAAGCTGGTTTTACATTCAAGTACACCGAACTCGACACCGCCCTGCAGGATTTGCTGGGTCGCCACTGAACGCTGTTGAAATGAATAGGATGTTGCATGACCGATCACGCTTTGTTGCTGGTCAATCTGGGTTCGCCTGCTTCTACTCAAGTGGCAGACGTGCGCAGCTATCTGAACCAGTTCCTGATGGATCCTTATGTGATCGACCTGCCGTGGCCAGTGCGCAGGCTGTTGGTCTCGCTGATTCTGATCAAACGGCCAGAGCAGTCCGCACACGCCTATGCGTCCATCTGGTGGGATGAAGGTTCGCCTCTGGTGGTGCTGAGCAAGCGTCTGCAGCAGGCGATGAAAAAGGAGTGGTCGCACGGGCCGGTCGAGCTGGCCATGCGTTATGGCGAGCCGTCCATCGAAACCGTGCTGACGCGCCTGGCAGAGCAGGGCTTCAAGAAGGTCACCCTGGCGCCGCTGTATCCGCAGTTCGCCGACAGCACGGTGACCACGGTCATTGAAGAAGCCAAACGTGTGGTGCGCGCCAAATCGTTGAAAATGCAGTTCTCGGTGCTGCAGCCGTTCTACGATCAGCCCGAGTACCTGAGTGCGCTGGTGGAAAGCGTGCGGCCGCATCTGGAGCAGCCTTACGACCATTTGCTGCTGAGCTTTCACGGTCTTCCCGAGCGGCATCTGCACAAGCTCGACCCGACCGGCAAGCATTGCCTGAAGGACGACTGCTGCATGACCGCCCCCGCCGAAGTGCTCGCCACCTGCTATCGCGCGCAGTGCATACAGTCGGCGGCGGCATTCGCCAAACGTATGGGCATTGCTGACGGCAAATGGTCGGTGTCGTTCCAGTCACGTCTGGGGCGTGCCAAGTGGATCGAACCCTACACCGAAGCGCATCTGGACGAACTGGCGGCGAAAGGTGTGAAGAAGCTGCTGGTCATGTGTCCGGCGTTCGTGGCTGATTGCATCGAGACGCTGGAAGAGATCGGTGATCGCGGTGCCGAGCAGTTCAAGGAAGCGGGGGGAGAGGAACTGATCCTGATCCCTTGCCTGAACGACGACCCCAACTGGGCGAAAGAGCTGAACAGACTGTGCGAGCGTGCGCCGTTGATGTTGTAGTGCTGCGAACGCCAGGGTGGTGATGATCGTTCCTACGCTCCGCGTAGGAATGCATTTCGTGACGCTCCGCGTCGCAAATCTGCGCTGCACCGCACATTCAGGATCGGACGCAGAGCGTCCAGAACTGCATGCCAACGCGGAGCGTTGGCACGATGGTCAAGCCCACTCCGGGCAGGATTACGGCAACTGATCATCCAGTTGCTTGTTCTTCCAGCTGTCATTGCCCGGCAGGATCAGGTTCAGGGCGATGGCGGTCACGGCGCACAGGGCAATGCCCTTCAGGCCGAAATCGTTCGGGCCGTTGCCGGTGCCGATCAATACGCCGCCGATCCCGAATACCAGGGTGACCGAGACAATCACCAGATTGCGCGCTTCGGCCAGGTCGATCTTGTGGCGGATCAGGGTGTTCATGCCCACCGCGGCAATCGAACCGAACAGCAGACATAGAATGCCGCCCATCACCGGCACCGGAATGCTCTGCAGCAGCGCGCCGAACTTGCCGATGAACGCCAGTGTGATCGCAAAGAACGACGCCCAGATCATGATCTGCGGGTTGTAATTCTTGGTCAGCATCACCGCGCCAGTCACTTCGGCGTAAGTGGTATTGGGCGGGCCGCCGAACAGACCAGCCGCGGTGGTGGCGATGCCGTCGCCAAACAGCGTGCGGTGCAGGCCCGGCTTTTTCAGGTAATCGCGTCCGGTCACACTGCCGACTGCAATCACGCCGCCGATGTGCTCGATGGCCGGGGCCAGGGCCACCGGAACAATGAACAGTATCGCCTGCCAGTTGAATTCCGGTGCGGTGAAGTGCGGCAAGGCCAGCCAGGCGGCGTCAGCGATTTTTTTGGTATCGACCACACCAAAGTAGAACGACAGCGCGAAGCCCACCAGCACGCCGGAGATGATCGGCACCAGACGGAAAATGCCTTTGCCGAACACCGCCACGATCAGCGTGGTCAGCAAGGCCGGCATCGAAATCAGCATGGCGGTCTGATAGGGAATCAACTGCACGCCATCGCCGGACTTGCCCATCGCCATGTTGGCTGCAATCGGGGCCATGGCCAGGCCGATCGAGATGATGACCGGCCCGATCACCACGGGAGGCAGCAGGCGATCAATGAAACCGGTGCCCTTGATCTTCACCGCCAGACCGAGAAAGGTATACACAAAGCCTGCCGCCATGACGCCGCCCATGGTCGCGGCCAGACCGAACTGGCCCTTGGCGAGGATGATCGGGGTGATGAAGGCAAAGCTCGAGGCCAGAAAGACCGGCACCTGACGCCCGGTGACGATCTGGAACAGCAGCGTGCCCAGGCCTGCGGTGAACAGCGCCACGTTCGGATCGAGCCCGGTGATCAGCGGCATCAGCACCAGCGCGCCAAAGGCCACGAAGAGCATTTGTGCGCCGGACAGGATCGTGCGCCACAGTGGATCGTTGAACTCCTGCTGCGTCATCGGGTTACGCGTCCTTCTGTTTGGTGCCGAAAATCTTGTCACCGGCATCGCCCAGGCCCGGAATGATGTAGCCGTGTTCGTTTAGACGCTCGTCGACGGAAGCGGTGTAGATCATCACGTCCGGGTGCGCCTTCTCTACGGCAGCGATGCCTTCGGGCGCCGCGACCAGAACCATGGCGCGGATTTCCTTGCAGCCGGCCTTTTTCAGCAGATCAATGGTGGCGACCATCGAGCTGCCGGTGGCCAGCATCGGGTCGATGATCATTGCCAGGCGCTCGTCGATTTCCGGGACCAGTTTTTCCAGGTAGGTGTGCGCCTGCAGGGTTTCTTCGTTGCGAGCCACGCCGACCGCGCTGACCTTGGCGCCCGGGATCAGACTGAGCACGCCGTCCAGCATGCCGATACCGGCGCGCAGAATCGGCACGACAGTGATTTTCTTGCCCGCGATCTTCTCGACTGACACCGTACCGGCCCAGCCTTGAATGTCGTAGTTTTCCAGCGTCAGGTCGGCGGTGGCTTCATAGGTCAGCAGCGCGCCGACTTCCTGAGCCAGCTCGCGGAAATTCTTGGTGCTGATGTCGGCGCGGCGCATAAGGCCGAGCTTGTGGCGGATCAGTGGGTGACGGATCTCACGAATGGGCATGGGGAAAGGCTCCAGCGGGGCAAAAATCGGTCTAGGTTAATCTATTCAGCTGTTACTGTCTTAAAGCGCGTGCAGTATCGTCTCGAAGCTTCGACGTTCGCGGCTTTTGCAAGACACTCGCAACGTTAGTCCAGAATCACTTGCTCTGGCTTGAACGGATGCGTACCTTTGCCCGCTTTTCTCAAACTGCCTTACCTGGAGAGCGTCATGTCCGCTGATCTCGAGCATATCCGTCAAGTCATGCGCGAAGCTGACTGCCTGTACACCGAGGCCGAAGTGGATGCGGCCATTGCCCGCGTCGGCGCGCAGATCAATGCCGAACTGGCCGAGCGCAATCCTGTCGTGTTCTGCGTCATGAATGGCGGCCTGATTTTCTCCGGCAAGCTGCTCACCCATCTGAACTTTCCGCTGGAAGCGTCCTACCTGCACGCGACGCGTTATCGCAACGAAACCACCGGCGGCGATCTGTTCTGGAAAGCCAAGCCGGAAGTCTCGTTCATGGACCGTGACGTGCTGATCATCGACGACATCCTCGATGAAGGCCACACCCTGGGCGCCATCATCGACTTCTGTAAACACGCCGGTGCCCGCGCTGTGCACACGGCCGTGCTGATCGACAAGGACCACGACCGCAAGGCTCGCCCGGACCTGAAAGCCGATTACGTCGGCCTGCCGTGCATCGACCGTTATATCTTCGGCTTCGGTATGGACTACAAAGGTTACTGGCGTAATGCTGCCGGTATCTATGCGGTCAAAGGGATGTAAGGCATTCTGACGGCCGCTTCTGCGAACAGGGGCGGTCGTCGATTGGCAATTATATGGAAACCCTCAATGAAGCTACTGATTACCGGCGCCGTAGCGTTGGTGCTGTTGTCTGGTCTGGCCGTTGCCGCACCTGCTGCGCCGGTATCGGCCAGCCCCATGCACGATCAATACCTGCCGCCTGACGACCTGAGCCTGCGCGATGGTGTGCCCGAGCAGCAACAGTTGATGCGGGTCACCGAGTACACCATCGTTGCCGGTAACCAGCGGCAATCGAGTCAGCAGCCGATTCCGGTCACCTCGCCCTTGTCGCTGCGCCTCAAGGGCAAGTCGCTGAACAAGGGCGCATCCATCTCCCAGGTGCTCGTGCACTTCGATGGCGGTGATAGCAAAAGCCTTAAAAGCCGACCTATGATGAGCCGTCGCGCACGTTGACGCTGTATTACCCGCTGTCCCAGTACCGCGTGCTGGTGGACTTGCTGCGCAACGAGAAGGTCTATTGCCAGTTCCTCAGTTATGCCAACGGACACATCTGGGCTGATCTGCACACCACCTCTGCACGTGCGCGTTGAGCGCGGCGCTCGCCGGAGGGTAAACTGCCCGCCCGTGAAAGTGTCTGCGACCTGCTGGAGCCTGTAATGCGTAAAGATAAGAAGCAGTTGATTGGCGATGAGATCGGCGATGAGCAGATCAAACTGTTCCTCGACTTCGAGCCGTATGATGCTACCTCGCCGTCGCTGCACAAGTTGATCAAGGCTTATCGTGGGCTGCGCATCAACGATTTCGAACGCTTTCTGGTGTTCTTCAAGGAAGCGGGCCATGACTTCGATGGCAAGGACGAGCACGGCAACGACTTCATCGCCCTGATCAAGGATCAGCGCAATGCTGACGAATACATCGAACTGATCGAAAAAGCCCGCAGTTGACTGTCGTGCCAATGCTCCGCATTGCCAGAGCTGGACGCAGAGCGTCCGGAACTGCATTCCCACGCGGAGCTCTCAGTCGTTATACACACGTCCTAGAGCGCCCGGAATAACGGGCTTCCGAGCTTCTGCCCAGAGGGCGTGGGAGCGAACTTGTTCGCGAAGACGGTGTTTTAGGCGATGCATTTTCGGCGATTATACGACCCCCTTCGCGAACAAGTTCGCTCCCACGGCCTTCGGCCAGAATCAAAAACAGACTTGCGTATAACACTGAGCGCAAAGCGTGAGGACGAACGCTGCAGTCACTTGCGTGCCTGATACGCCTTGCCGTAATGCCGCTCCAGTCGTGACTGCAACAACTCCAGCCCGATCGACATGATCCAGTACAGCACCGCTGCGGTGGTCAGCATTTCGATGTATCGATAGCTGGAGCGGCCGTAAGACTGCGCGAGAAACATCACTTCCCAGACGCCCATCACTGAAATCAGGGAAGAGTCCTTGAGCATGGAGATGAACTGGTTGGTGGTCGGCGGAATGATCGTGCGCATGGCCTGGGGCAGGGTGACGCGCCAGAAGATCTGCGTCGGGCGCAGCGCCAGGGCCAGTGCGGCTTCACGCTGCCCGACGGAGACACCGATGATACCGGCACGGAAAATCTCGCTCAGGTACGCCCCGTAGTTGAGCGACAGCGCGATCACTCCTGCCGTGATGGCTCCGGGCACGATGCCAAGTTGTGGCAGACCGAGATAGATCAACAGGATCTGGATCAGCAGCGGCGTGCCACGAAAGAACGAGGCGTAGAAGCTGGCGATGCCAAACGCCACTGCGCTGCTGGAGAGCCGTGCGAGTGCCGTGACAAAGCCAAGCACGACCGAGACCACGATCGAGCACACTGACACGAACAATGTCAGCGCCGCTCCCTGCAGAAAGCCGTTGGGGGCCATATGCAGCCCGATCAGGTTCGGCAGCTTGTCGAGGATGATCGACAGCTTCAGATCGAAGCTCAGGAAGAAGCCGGCGAACAGCACGAACATGACCAGCCAGGTCAGGTAAAGCCGCGTACGGAAGCCGAAAACTCGCTTGAGCAGGCTCTGCTCGGCCTGCTCGGGTGGGCGCTGGGGCTGAAAGGAAGTCATTTGCTGATGTCAGCACCGATCCACTTTTGCGACAGCTTGCTCAGGGTGCCGTCGCTCTTGAGTTCGGCGAAGACTTCGCGAACCTTGGCGTCCCATTCCGGATCGTCTTTTTCGATGGCCACGGAGTTGGGTTCTTCATACAGCGGCTCGCCCGCCAGTTTGAAGCGCTTGTCCTGATCCAGACGCGGTTTTGCGGTCACCAGATTGGTCAGTATCGCGTCCAGCCGCTTGCCAGCGCCCAGCCCAAGGTCTTGAAAGGCCACGTTGTCGTTGTCGTACGGGGCGATCTGTACGTCTTCGAACGGGTACTGCAGGGGCTTGTCTTCGGCGCCATCGATGACCAGGTTCTTGTTCAGGTAACTTTCGTAGCTGGAGGCGCTGGTCAGGCCGACTTTCTTGCCGCTCAGGTCCTTGGCCGAATGGATACGATCATCCGAGGCGTTGACCACGATCACTGCAGGCGAGGCGTAGTACTCGACCGGGAAGTTGAACACTTCGGCGCGGGCCTTGCTCGGTGTCATCGAGCAGACGCAGATGTCATAACGTCCGCTCCAGTGGCCCGCGGCGATCACGTCCCAGGACGGTGTTTCGAGGCGCAGCTTGACGCCCAGTTTCTGCGCCACGGCCTTGGCGACGTCGACATCGAAGCCGTCCAGTTCATTCTTGTCATTCAGGAAAGAGAAGGGCGGGTAACTTTCCATGAGGACGTTGACCAGCTCTTTGTTTTTCTGCACGCGATCCAGCGTGGCGCCGGCCAGAACTTGCGTGGAGGCTGCCAGAGTGACCAGGCCGATGCCCAGCAGAGCGCGATAATTCACAGATATCCCCTGAAAAAGTGTTTGTAGTTTGATGAAAGGGCCGTATTAAATACGTTATACAAGACTGACTCATAATGAGTTTTTTTCATATACATATAAGCAGATCACATATGACGCAAGGCACAACTGTAATTCTCGATGGCGGCATGGGCCGTGAACTGCAGCGTCGCGGAGCCCCGTTTCGCCAGCCTGAATGGTCGGCTCTGGCATTGAGTGAAGCACCCGAAGCGGTGAGTGCGGTACACGCCGCTTATATCGAAAGTGGTGCTCAGGTCATCACCAGTAACAGCTACGCCGTCGTGCCGTTTCATATTGGCGAAGAGCGTTTTGCCCGTGAAGGTCAGGCATTGGCAGCGCTGGCCGGGCAACTGGCGCGCGAGTCGGCCGATGCTTCTGGCGGACGCGCCCGGGTAGCGGGCTCCATTCCGCCGCTGTTCGGTTCCTATCGCCCTGATCTCTATCAGCCGCAACTGGCTGCCGACGTTCTGAAACCACTGATTGCCGGGCTGTCGCCGTATGTCGATCTGTGGCTGGCCGAAACCCAGAGCTGCATTCTCGAAGCGCAGACCATCCGCGCCGGGCTGCCCAATGACGGCAAACCGTTCTGGCTGTCGTTCACCCTGCAGGATGAAGATACTGACGAGGTCCCGCGCCTGCGCTCAGGTGAGCCGGTCGCCGACGCCGCCAGGGCTGCCGCAGCAATGGGTGTCGCCACGCTGCTGTTCAACTGCAGTCAGCCAGAGGTGATCGGTGGCGCAATCGATGCAGCGCGTGAGGTGTTCACGTCGCTGAACGTCGACATTGCCATCGGCGCCTATGCCAACGCCTTCCCGCCGCAACCCAAGGACGCCACCGCCAACGACGGTCTGGATGAGCTGCGTGAAGACCTTGACCCGCAGGGCTATCAGCAGTGGGCGGCAGACTGGGTCAAGCGCGGCGCCACGCACATTGGCGGCTGCTGCGGGATTGGCCCCGAGCACATTGCCGTACTGTCCAGAAGCCTCTGACCGTCACCTGCAATAAACGCAATAAAAAGCCCCGTGGCTGGTAAAGGCTCACGGGGCTTTTTGTTACAGCACAGCAGCGACCGGATCAGGCGAAGCTGTGTTCCTGGCTGCTTTTCTCGACCAGTTCCAGCGCCTCGTCGTTCTGCGCGCTGATACGCTCGTAGAGCGGCGCATCGGTTTCGAGGATCTTCTCCCGGGCCGGGAAAATCTCTTCGAGCTTGGTCGCCCATTCCGTGCGGGTTTTCTCCGGGAAGCAGCGCTCGAGCAGCTCCAGCATGATCGACACAGTCACCGAAGCGCCTGGCGAAGCGCCGAGCAGTGCGGCCAGCGAGCCATCCTGTGCAGACACCAGCTCGGTGCCGAATTGCAGGACGCCGCCTTTTTTCGCATCTTTCTTGATGATCTGCACGCGCTGACCGGCGATTTCGAGACGCCAGTCTTCGGCTTTCGCTTCCGGGTAGAAGCGGCGCAGCGATTCCAGGCGTTGCTCCATCGACTGCATCACTTCGCTGACCAGGTACTTGGTCAGGTCCATGTTGTCGCGCGCCACCGCCAGCATCGGTTTGATGTTGGCCACGCGTACCGAGAGCGGCAGGTCGAGGTACGAGCCGTGTTTCAGGAACTTGGTGGTGAAACCGGCATAAGGTCCGAACAGCAGGGATTTCTTGCCATCGACCACGCGGGTGTCCAGGTGCGGCACCGACATCGGCGGCGAGCCCACGGCGGCCTGGCTGTAGACCTTGGCCTGGTGGTGCTTGACCACTTCCGGGTTGTCGCAACGCAGCCACTGGCCGCTGACCGGGAAGCCGCCAAAGCCCTTGCTTTCTTCGATGCCCGACAACTGCAACAGCGGCAACGCTGCGCCACCGGCACCGAGGAACACGAACTTGGCATCTATCTCACGCGTGCCGCCGCCATTCACGTCCTTGACGCTGACGGTCCAGCCGGCGCCGTTGCGGGTCAGGTTGGTCACACGGCTGCGGTACTTGATCTGCGTGCCTGGAGCGCTGGTGAGGTGGCCGAGGAGTTGATTGGTCAGCGCGCCAAAATTGACGTCGGTGCCGTTCATCATGCGCGTTGCGGCAATTTTTTCGTCCGCAGGCCGGCCAGGCATCATCAGTGGCATCCACTCGGCCAGCTTTGCCTTGTCCTCGGTGTATTCCATCGAGGAGAAGGCGTGATGCTTGCTCATGGCTGCAAAACGGGTCTTGAGGAACGAGACGCCTTTTTCGCCCTGCACGAAGCTCAGGTGCGGAACCGGGTTGATGAATGAGCGGGCTGAACCGAAGGTGCCCTTGCGTGCCAGGTAGGCCCAGAACTGTTTCGAGACTTCGAACTGGGTATTGATGTGCACCGCTTTCTTGATGTCGATGGAGCCATCAGCCGCAGGCGGCGTGTAGTTCAGCTCGCACAGACCGGCGTGGCCGGTGCCGGCGTTGTTCCACGGGTTGGAACTCTCCGCAGCACCGGAATCCATCAGCTCAACGACTTCCAGCGTGATGCCGGGGTCGAGCTCTTTTAGCAATACCGCCAGAGTGGCACTCATGATGCCCGCTCCGACCAGTACTACATCGACTGCTTCGTTATGCGCCATTAACGCGTCTCCAAAATCTGCAGCACCAAATTGACGGCATACGATCCTGAGGCTGGTTGCCAGGTGTTCGCGGGCTGGATCAACTCTCTACCCTCGCTTGCCTGGCCAGGATCGCCTGACCGATTCTTCGCAATTTTTCGCATCCAAAGCGCAGGTCCCGGTCAGGCCCGGTCATGGTTCATCAATGCTTCATGAACGCATTTCCAGGCCCGCGAGGCCATTCGACCATCGTCAGGGAGCCCCTTGTGCAACGGGCTCCTGTCGATGGCGTCAGGCTCCGGTCATGGAGGCGCGGCTGCGGTCAGTCCTGTTCAAGAGAGCCGGTTCAGACGCTGATGGTGCATTTACAAACGCGTACCTATTCATTTGCTCGCCACACTCTTGTGAAGTAGTGAAACCCGTTTTTCACGTCCTTTTGGGAACGCGAACCAAACCTCGAAATGGCTGCGATGACAGCGCTGGCAGGTCAGGCGCATAAAGAGTGAGGCGCTGGCCGGCGAGAAAGGTTCGATACGATTCGAGCATTCTTCACCTTTCATCGAGCACACTCGTGCGCAAATGACCTGTGTGGGCGGCTCTCTGTGGGCATTACGAAGGCGCTAATACGGCGATTAGCAGTGCTGCGAGGCCCGATCAGGAGACGTCCTTATAATCGGGGGGAGATTATAGCGATGAAATGGCAGGAATTGATCGCTTTAAATGACTTTTATTCGCTCCCCGGTCAGGCGGTGAGCAACTGGCCGCGCGGTGAGCGTTCGCTACGCTGCGTCACGCGGGCGCTGGCGGGCAGGGGCTGATTCAGCCAGCTGAGCCGTTGCTCGGTCACTTCGACCCATTCCACGCCGGTCGGACGTTGCGCGCAGTGTTTGAACGCACGGCAGACGCCTGCCTGATCGATACGCGCGTAGTGGCGATGCTGGGGGCGTGCAGTGAACAGAGACCGGAACAGATTCATGGCGCAGCTCCTGTGACTTTAATGAGCGTCTGGGCGATGGAGGCGAGTCTGCCGCGTGGATGTGACGCCCTGATTACACCGTGCTGGATGAATCTTGCCCTGCGTTGCTGCGTGAACCCCGATGCGTGTCGAATGTCCGAGGCTTAACGGTCAGTGGCCTCTGGTTAGCGGCTGTTACAGGCCGCTATACTGCGGCACATTCAGTGTCTGGCCCATGGAGAAATGAGCATGCTGCGTCGCATTTTGTTCGGTTTGCTTGCTGTAAGCAGTTTGACCCTGGTGGGCTGTGCCCACAGTCCGCAACAACTCAGCCCCACGCCCAAGCTCAACGCGCAGCTGGCGGCCGTAGGGCGTGGTCAGCCTGTGGTGGTGCGTGTCGTCGACGGCCGTCCTGGGCCGACGCTGGGTACGCGCGGTGGCATGTACCCGGAAACCAGCGCAATCAGCGTCAACGGTGCTGATATCGTTCCCAAGCTTCAGGCTCAGGCTGAAGCGGCCGTGCGCCTGCTGGGCTTTACGCCAACCCAGAGCGGCAACGCTCCACAGCTGACCGTGACCCTGGCAGACTTGAAGTACCAGTCGCCGAAGGAAGGTCTGTACGTCACTGAAGCCACCATCAGCTCGACGTTCCGCGCTGACGTGCGCAATAACGGTCGCACCTACAGTGGTCGTTACGCCGCATCGCTGGACCAGCGTTTCGGTATGGCGCCGAACCAGGAAACCAACACCAAGCTGGTGAGCGACGTGTTGAGCGACGCGCTGACTCGCGTCTTCCAGGACCCGACCATCGGTTCGACCCTGTCGCAGTAAGCCTCTAACCGTCGCGATAAAAAAAGCCCGGCCCTTGTTGAAGGGGCCGGGCTTTTTGCTGTTCAGGGTTTGCTATCAGGCTGCCTGCTGGTAGAAGTCGAGGAAACTCAACCCCGTATCCTGATCCAGATCCGGCAAATCATGATGAACATGCCCGCCCAGTGCGCAGTAGACCAGCCAGTGGCGGTCCTGAACATTGAAGGCCAGGCCATCGATCAACTCCTGCTGCTCATCGCTTGGGGCAATGAGATAAAGGCGATCCTGATTTTTTGCATGCAGCATGACAAGCTCCAAAGAGAGGGAAGTCCGTTTCTCGAGGAGCCACACAATGCAGGCGAAGTATGACGCTGGGGTGACAGCGGCAGAGAATTGTCATGCAGGATGTTTCGGGGGGGCGTATGACCACGCGGAGCCTGAGCAGGATGCGTGCTCTCCCGTACACCTATCGTTCCTCACGCTGACGCACCCACGACCGGACGCAAAGCGCCCGGAACGGCGTACCCACGCGGAGCATGGGTACGGTAGGCATTCTGGCGCAGGTCTTAAAGCGCCAGCCCTGCCTTGACGCGGTACTGGTTGCGCACCGGAGTCGCGTATTGCTGAATCATGTAAGGGCGGTGCTCGATCGGCGTGCCTGCCAGACGACTTTCCCACTCCTCCCTGGCACGTTCGAGTTCATCGGCCGGGAACAGGGCTTCAGCCTTCGGCACTTCAAGCGCCGGATCGGCATCGCTCCACTGCGCGTACGCCAGGTAATGCACCGGGAACAGCCGATAGCCGCCGAGAATCTGCCGGTCCATCTCGATGGCCAGTTGCTTGGTGTCCTCGAAGTGCTCGGTGATCGGCGGTGCAAAGTTCACATGCACACGGCCTTTATAGCCGGTGATCCCCAGAGCAATGCTCACGTCGTCTTCGCCTGGCGTCTTGGTGTAGGCGCCGGTTGTCGCACGAATGTACAGCTCGCGGGCCTTGGCGCTGTCGCACGGATCATATTCATAGCTGATCGACACCGGGATCAGGTTCAGCGAACGAATCACGTCGCCAAACGGCTCATCCTTGCGGCTCATGTGGAACATCTTGAGGATCGCCGACTCGGTACGGTCGTCACCGTCCTTGGCGCGGCCTTCGGCCTGAGCGATCCAGATCGACTGGCAGTCCTGGGTGATCGAGTGATTGATGTACGCCGACAGCAATTGATAAGCCGCCATCTTCTCGCGCCGCCCGGTGATCGAGCGATGCACGATGAAGCTCTTGTTCAGGCGCATCAGGTCGCTGACGAATGGCTTTTGCAGCAGGTTGTCGCCGATTGCGATGCGCGGAGTGGGCAGGCCTGCGTGGTACACGGCATAGTTGACGAACGCCGGGTCCATGACGATATCGCGATGGTTGGCCAGAAACAGGTAGGCGCAACCGGACTTCAGCTGTTCGACGCCAGTGTAGGTGACCCCGTCGGTGGCGCGTTCGATGGTGTGGTCGACATAATATTCAACCTTGTCCTGCAGCGTGGCGACCGAGTCGATACCGGCAAATTCGCGGCGCAGCTTGCGTGCCAGGGTTGGCTGCAGCAGCCAGCCGAATGCGCCCGCCAGGCGGGGAAAGCGGAACCGGGTCAGAATGGCGAGAAAGGCTTTGTCGCTCAGCAGACGTGCCAATACGGCGGGGACTTCTGCATCGTTGTAAGGTCGGATGGCATCAAATTCGCCCATCATGCTCTCTTGTTTGAATCGAATAGGGTAAAAAGAAGACGGATTTGTTAAAACTGCCTTCTGAAGAATGGGTCAATTATACGCATAACTGATCCCGGAGACCGTGATGCAGGAATTACAGAGTTACGACTGCCCTTATTGCGGCGAACCTGTCGAAGCCGTACTGGATATTTCCGGCGGCGATCAACAGTACATTGAAGACTGTCCGGTCTGTTGCCGCCCGATCGTTTTCGACCTGCAGACCGACGGCGAAGACTGGAATCTGGATGTTCGCAGCGAGAACGAGTGATGCAGAAGATCTACGAGCCCGAGAACCTGATGGAGGCCGAGTTGCTGCTGGCAATGCTTGCCAGCGAAGGCATCAACGCGCATCTGGCCGGTCGTGATCTGCTTGGGGCGATGGGCGAGCTGCCGGGGCTGGGGCTTCTGGCCCTCAAGGTCGAAGATGCGCAGGTCGCTCGCGCACGAGCGTTGATCACTGCGTACAATAGCGCCTCGCCCCTGTCTGGCGATGAGCCGGACGACTTCCCCGATGTGCTGGTGTGCTGAGCACCTTCAAACGAGTCTGATTAGCCCCCATGTGTGGACGCTACGCCCTGTTTCGCTGGACCCCTGCCTTTGCCGCCTTGCCCGGTTTTCCTGCCGATCAGCAGGCGCAATGGAATATTTCGCCAGCCGACTGGGTGTTGATCATGCGTGCCGCCGACAACGCGGAGGGCATCGAGCTGGTGCGCGCGCGCTGGGGCCTGACGCCGGCCTGGCTCACTGACCTGTCGAAAACGCCTGCCCATGCCCGCGCTGAAACGGTGGCCGAGCAGCCGATGTTTCGCGATGCCTTCACCCATCGCCGCTGTCTGCTCCCCGCCAACGGCTTTTACGAATGGCGCGGCACGGTGCGCAAACGCCCGTTCTGGCTGACGCCGGGGGAGGGCGCCGCGCTGTTTTTCGCCGCGATCTGGGAAGCCTATCCGGTGCAGGGGCATACGTACCTGAGCGTCGCAGTGGTTACCCAGGCCGCGGCAACCCAGCGCCGGCCATTGATTCTGGACGCCAAGGGCCAGAAAGACTGGCTGGCCGCCGACACGCCGCTGCCGACCCTGCAAGCGTTGCTGGCTGCCCCGCAGACGGCGCTGCGCGAGCGGCCACTGGCCAATCTGGTCAATGATCCCAAGCTCAATGCCCCTGAGTGCCTTACGCCTCTGAGCTAGTCGGGCCAGGCAAAAAACGCCGAATCGGACAAATCCGATATCCGCGTTGAAGTACATCTGATACAAACTGGACACACCTGCGGGAACCATCAGCCCCTGTGCAAAGACCAAGATGCCAGCTGGCCGGTATCTGGCGCAGAGGTCTGCCCCGGGAATGACCGTTTCATACACTAGGAGATACACCATGCGTCCTTCATTTGCCTTCTGTGCCTTGAGCGCTGCGTTGCTGCTCGGCGGGTGTCAGGCAGTCAATACCACGAGTGGCGACTCGGTCGGTGTGGAGCGCAAACAGTACATGTTCAGCATGCTCTCGACGGATGAAGTCAACAAAATGTACGCCCAGTCCTACCAGCAGACCGTTGGCGAGGCGACCAGCAAAGGGGTACTGGACACCACTAGCGCAAATGCCAGGCGGGTCCATGCAATCGCCGATCGACTGATTGCCCAGGCGCCCAAATTGCGACCTGATTCGGCCCAGTGGCAGTGGGAAGTCAACCTGATCAAGAGCGACGAGCTGAACGCCAACTGTGGTCCTGGCGGCAAGATCATTGTCTACAGTGGCCTGATCGACACCCTCAAACTGACCGACGATGAAATCGCTGCAGTCATGGGCCACGAGATCGCCCATGCGTTGCGCGAGCACGGGCGTGAAGCGATGTCCAAGGCGTACGGTGTTTCGATGGCCAAGCAGGGCGCAGGCGCCTTGCTGGGATTGGGTCAGGACAGCCTGGCGTTGGCAGATACCGTGGTCAACTACAGCCTGACGCTGCCCAACAGCCGCAGTAACGAGAACGAAGCTGATCTGCTCGGTCTGGAACTGGCCGCACGCGCCGGTTACAACCCTAATGCAGCGATCACCCTGTGGCAGAAAATGACCCAGAACTCCGGCGGTTCGCAGCCTGAGTTCATGAGCACTCACCCGGCCTCGGAAAGTCGCATCGCCTCGTTGCAGGCTGCGATACCGAAAGTCATGCCGCTGTACCAGAAAGCCGCTAAATCCTGAGTGGATGAGTCGCCCGTAGCGTTGCGAGTGTTTTCGCAACGCTACGGGCCGGCATTACACCCAGCCGCTGACCTGCATTGCCTTGTAAACCGCCACCAGCGCCAGCACGAAGAACGCGCAGGCAGCCAGTCGGCGGATCAGGGTCAGCGGCAGCTTCTCGGCGGCGAAATTGCCCGCCAGCACCACCGGCACGTTGGCCAGCAGCATGCCCACCGTGGTGCCCAGAATGACCAGCCACAGATAGGAATACTGCGCCGCCAGCATCACCGTGGCGATCTGCGTCTTGTCACCGATTTCGGCGATGAAGAACGTGATCAGCGTGGTCATGAACGGGCCGAACTTGCGTGCCGTGCTGGCTTCGTCGTCGTCCATCTTGTCCGGAACCAGTGTCCACAGCGCCGTGGCGGTAAAGCTGGCGGCGAGGATCCAGTGCAGCACTGCGTCTGACAGATAACTGCTGAACCACGCACCCACTGCGCCGGCGGCTGCATGGTTGGCGAGGGTTGCGGCAACGATGCCGGCAATGATCGGCCATGGCTTGCGAAAGCGCGCGGCGAGAACGAGCGCGAGCAACTGCGTCTTGTCACCGATTTCGGCGAGCGCGACCACTGCGGTGGGGATTAAGAATGATTCCAGCATCAGGCTTCCTGAGGGGCGGGTCGACACGGCTATGACACGTACGACCTCCCCGCCCCGGGTAAGGTGTTCGTGTCATAGGTCTTGTCAAACCACCGATCCGTCTGAGCGGATTCCGGGTCGCACGTACCATGGCCTGAGGACCAAGTATGTTGATACGTGCCGGACGAGCATGGCGCTCGTGGGAGACTACTCCCCTAGGACGGAGCGGATTCTGCCTCCGCGAAAACGTTTCGGCAAGTGCTTATTTCAGGGGCGTTTGGCGCTGTAGATTTTGAAACCGTTGCCCTGAGCCCTGACTTCGCACTGCCCGACCTGCTCCTCGATCAGCGGCTGATAACGCAGGAAGTTATTCGCGACCAGGCGCAGTTCGCCACCTGATTTAAGATGTTGGCGTGCTTTTCTCAGCAGGTTTTCCGTTGCCATGTAATCGGTATGAACCCCGACGTGGAACGGCGGATTGCTCAGAATCGTGTTCAAGCCCATCGGGGCTGCGTCGATGCCGTCACCGGTCAGCACCTGGGCTTGCAGGCCATTGGCGGCAAGGGTCAGGCGCGAACTGGCGGTGGCGAAGGCATCGACATCAAGCATGATGATTTCGTTGTGCGGGTAACGACGCTTGATCGCCGCGCCCAGCACTCCGGCGCCGCAACCGAAATCGAGCAGATTGCCGCTGGGCAGCTTGTCGATGTTTTCCAGCAACAGGGCTGAACCACGGTCGAGCCGGCCATGGCTGAACACACCGGGCAGGCTGACGACGGTGAGCGGGCCGTCCTGCAATTCGATCTGGTAGGGCCTGGCGAGGCTTTCCAGGCTGACGGCTTGCGGTGCGTGCTCGACGGTGACCTGCCACAGTTGGCAGTGGCGGGCGCTGTCCAGCTTGCGCGCGCGGCCGAACGGGCTCAGTTGCTTGGCAGCCGCTTCGATGCCACCACGTTTCTCGCCGACCAGAAACAGCTCGCGTCCGGCCAGTCGCGAGGCCAGTGCATTGAGCAGGTAGTCGGTCAGATCACGTGCCTTGGGCAGGAACAGCACGGCGGCTTCGAAGTCAGTCTGTGGCGCCTCGACGCCGAAATCCACGCGTCCTTCAAAACGCGCATCCAGGGCCGCTTGATCACCGGCGTGCCAGCACCAACCACGTGCGTCCGGCAGTTTTCCGAGCAGGTCATCGGCGGGCAGCCCGACCAACAACAGCGAGCCCTGAAACAGCTCGGCCTGACGGAGTAACACTTCACTGCGCGGGTCCATGGAATGGCTCCTGAAAAAGCGCGCAGTCTAACAGGATATGGGCCGGGAGGACGCGGAGCGTCCGGAACAGCATGCGACGCGGATGATCTGGTCAACTGATTCCGGACACAGTTATAGAAGCTACGCCGCCATTTT
>NZ_JARVSW010000066.1:0-75511 GCF_030208985.1 Pseudomonas sp. MEJ108 | reverse complement strand
GAGCGAGCTTGCTCGCGAAGGCGTAGTCACGGATATATAGATTTTCAGCGACTGCACCGGCCTCTTCGTGAGCAAGCTCACTCCCACAGGGTCGGGGTGTTTTCAGAATTTTCATGAGGACTGACGGCTCATTAATCCAGCCCCAAGGCCTCCAGCACCTCATCCACGCCCCAGAACAGCCGGTCGACGTCAGGCAACTGCGGGCGTTTGAGGATCAGGACGGGCAGGCCTTGTTCGCGGGCGACATCCAGTTTGGGTTCGGTGGAGCTGCTGCCGCTGTTTTTGCTGATCAGTACGTCGATGCGGCGCTGTTCGAACAACTGGCGTTCGTCTTCCAGCATGAAGGGGCCGCGTGCGCCGATCACTTCGCAGCGTTCGTTGCCGGGGTAGTCGTCCAGTGCCCGGAGTGTCCAGAACTGGTGCGGGGGGATTTCGTTCAGATGCTGCAAGGGCTCGCGTCCCAGCGTGAACAGCGGGCGCTTGAAGGGGAGCAGGGCAGTGGTCAGTTCTGACCAGTCAGCCACTTCGCGCCAGTCGTCCTCTGGACCTGCCTGCCACGCGGTGCGGCGCAAGGCCCAGCAGGGAATGCCCGCCAGCCTGGCCGCACGCGCTGCGTTGTGGCTGATCTGCGCGGCGTAGGGATGGGTGGCGTCCAGCAGCAGGTCGACGCCCTGTTCGCCCATGTACTGCGCCATGCCCTCGGCGCCGCCATAACCGCCGACCTTCAATTGGCAGGCCAGATCCGATGGCACCCGGCCCACACCCGCCAGGCTGTAGATGTGCTCAGGCCCGAGCCTTCGCGCAATGGCCAGCGCCTCGGTAATGCCGCCCAGCAGCAGGATGCGTTTCATGTGATTTCTCTCTGTGAGTCAACGCCAGCCTGACCCACCAGCCCGCCTTGACGATCAATTGCGAAAACCTCCACCTGAACGCTCGCAGGCACGATGCTGCGCGCGAAATTCAGCGCATGGCGACACACTTCGTCACCCAGTGGCACGCCTGCCGCAGCGCTCATCGCCAGCGCTTGCTGACTGGTGTTGGCTGCAAGGATCTGTTGTTGCAGGCCCGCATCCGCGCCGACGTCCGCAGCCCAGCGCGCCAGTTGTGGCAGGTCGATGCTGGAATGGCGGCTGTGCAGGTCCATATGGCCAGCGGCCAGCTTGCTGATCTTGCCGAAGCCGCCGCACACGCTCAACTTATCCACAGACACCTTGCGCAAGTGCTTGAGCACGGCACCGACGAAGTCGCCCATCTCGATCAGGGCGATATCGGGGATTTTGTATACGCGGCGCATGGTGTCTTCGCTGGCATTGCCGGTGCAGGCGGCGATATGCCGATAGCCGTTGGTGGTAGCAACATCGATACCTTGGTGGATCGAGGCGATATAAGCCGCGCAGGAGAACGGCCGGACAATCCCGCTGGTGCCGAGAATCGACAGTCCGCCGAGAATGCCCAGGCGCGGGTTCATGGTCTTGAGCGCCAGCGCCTCGCCGCCCTCGACGCCGATCGTGACTTCGAATCCGCCGCTGTAGCCTTGTTCTTCGGCCAGTTGCAGCAAATGCTCGGTCATCATCCGCCGGGGCACCGGGTTGATGGCCGGCTCACCCACTGCCAGCACCAGCCCGGGGCGGGTCACGGTGCCGACACCTGCGCCCGCCAAGAAGCGTACGCCCGCTGCCGCTTGCAGCCTGACGCGGGCAAACACCAGCGCGCCGTGGGTGACATCCGGATCGTCGCCGGCATCCTTGAGGGTTGCGGCTTCCGCGAAGTTATCCACAAGCCGGCAGAATTCCAGGCGCATCTGCACCTGTTTGCCCTTTGGCAGGACGATACCCACCGCGTCGCTGACCTGCCCGCAGAGCAATAGCCGCGCTGCCGCGAGGCTGGTCGCGGTTGCACAGCTGCCAGTGGTCAGGCCACTGCGCAGTGGCGCAGGTTGTTCGGCGGTTTCCTCGCGCATCAGGGTTTGACTACGTCCAGCAGGGTGATCGGCAACGCCTGACGCCACGTGTCGAATTCGCCAAGGGGCTGCGCGTGGGCGACGTGGATACGGGTCAGTTCGCCGCCATGCCGTTCGCGCCAGGCCATCAAGGCCGTTTCGCTTTGCAGGGTGACCGCATTGGCGACCAGTCGGCCACCCGGACGCAGTTGTTCCCAGCAGGTTTCCAGCACGCCGATACGCGTCACGCCACCGCCGATGAAAATCGCATCCGGGCGCTCCAGACCGCTCAATGCCTGAGGCGCACTGCCCCGCACCAGTTGCAGGCCGGGCACGCCGAGTGCGTCGCGGTTGAATTCGATCAGTTGCTGGCGGCCTTCGTCGGCTTCGATGGCCATCGCCCGACAGGTCGGGTGCGCGCGCATCCATTCGATGCCGATGGAGCCGCAGCCCGCGCCGACATCCCACAACAGTTCGCCCGGCAGCGGTGCAAGGCGGGCGAGGGTGATGGCGCGTACGTCGCGCTTGGTGAGCTGGCCGTCATGTTCGAAGGCGCTGTCCGGCAGACCTGAAACGGGGCTCAGACGGATGGCGCTGGCATCGGCGCGACAATCGATGGCAACCAGGTTCAGCGCGGCGATCTCGGGGTTGCCCCACTCGCTGGCCAGCCCTTCGACGCGCCGTTCGGCTTCGCCACCCAGATGCTCCAGGACGGTCATGCGGCTTGGACCAAAGCCGCGCTCGCGCAACAAACCGGCAATCACGGCGGGGCTGCTGCCGTCGTTGCTCAACACCAGCAGACGCATGCCATGGTGGAAGTGCGCGTTCAGCGCGGCCACCGGCCGGGCAACCACCGACAGGGTGACGACGTCCTGCAGGGGCCAGCCGAGGCGGGCGGCGGCCAGAGAATAAGAGGAGGGCGCAGGCAGAATACGCATTTCGTCAATGCTGACCACGCGTGCAAGACTGGCGCCGACGCCGAACATCATCGGGTCGCCACTGGCCAGCACGCAGATCTCGGCACCGCGCTGCTCGAGCACAGGGTTCAACGAGAAAGGGCTGGGCCACGCACGTCGCTCGGCGCGAATGCACGGCGGCAGCAACGCCAGTTGGCGCGGGCCGCCGAACACCTGATCAGCATGCAGCAGCGCGTGTCTGGCGTTCTTGCCGAGCCCCTTGTAACCGTCTTCTCCGATTCCCACGACTGTCAGCCACGGCGACATGTACCTACCTCAATCCGAACTTCCGACAGAGCGCCTTTTCATGCCTGCGGACAAAGCAGGCATAATACCGCGCCCGACGGGGTACAAGTGCTCTAATCAACGTCCGTTTCCAGCCAGTTCACATCGGGTGACCCATTGAACGAGCAGCAGTCCGCTCGCACATCCTCTGCAACGCTACGCCCCTCGGCCTGTCCGGGGTTGCTGCGTATCGTCCCGGCACTGGACGGCGGGATCTGCCGGATCAAGCTGGCGGGCGGGGTGATCAGCAGTGTGCAGGCCATGGCCGTTGCCGAGGCCGCGCGCACGTACGCACAGGGGGTTATCGAAGCCACCAACCGCGCCAACCTGCAGATTCGCGGCATTGGTGCCGATCATGACGGGTTGATCGGTGCCTTGATGGCGGCAGGGCTCGGCCCCGCCAACCCGGCCAGCGACGATGTGCGTAACCTGATGCTCAGCCCGACGGCCGGGCTGGACCCGCAGATGCTCTTCGATGCCCGGCCGCTGGCAGCGCAGATTCTCGACGCGCTGGAACATCACCCGCGTTTTCATGAGCTGTCACCCAAGTTCGCCTTGTCGCTGGATGCTGGTGAAGCGTTGGTCATGCTCGAACACCCGCACGACGTGTGGCTGTCGGCGCTGAAACGCGACGACGAAGTGCTGCTGGCGTTCGGCCTGGCCGGCTGCCCGGCCCATGACCGACCGCTGGCCGCTGTCCCTCTAGCCGAAGGGAAGATGCTGGTTGTCGCACTGCTGGAGCTGTTTCTCGACCTGGCCCGTCCCGAGCACACCCGGATGCGGCACCTGCTGACCGAGGTATCGACCGCCGATCTGCTGCGTGAGCTGTCGACCCGGTCCGCCTGCACAGTGCGGACCGATAAGGCGATCACCGATTGGCAGCGTCCGGCCATTCAAGGCACTCGGCATATCGGTGTTTATCCACAGGCCCAGCCGAATCAGGTGGCGGTGGGCGCTGCAGTACCGTTGGGGCGTCTCGATGCGGCGATGCTTTGCAGCGTGGCGCAACTGGCTGCGGATCAGGGCGACGGCACGCTGCGCCTGACGCCCTGGCAAAGCCTGTTGCTGCCCAACGTGCCGGTCGAGCGCGCGGCAGCGGTGCTGGACGAGTTGCAGGCATCCGGCTTCGCAGGTTCTGCCGAGCAACCGCTGGCGCAGATGCTCGCCTGTACCGGTTCTGCCGGATGCGCCAAGGGGCTGGCCGACACCAAGGCCGACGCCCTGCAACTGGCTGCGGCACTTGATACCGGCCAGGCTATTCACTTGAGCGGCTGCACGCGTTCCTGCGCCGCCGCCCACGTAGCGCCAGTGACCTTGCTGGCTGTCGCGCCGGGCCGTTACGATCTTTATTTTCGCGATGCAGCGCATGCCGGTTTCGGCGTGCTGCGCGCGCGCAACCTTACTATTGAAGCAGTCGGCGCGCAGTTGAACGCCGGCTCACGGAGCAACATGCATGATTGATTACATCCGCGATGGTCAGGAGATATATCGCAACTCTTTCTCGATCATTCGCGCCGAAGCGCGTCTTGACACGATCCCTGCCGACCTGGAAAAACTCGCCGTGCGCGTGATCCATGCCTGCGGGATGGTCGAAGTCATCGAAGACCTGCGCTTCTCGCCGGGTGCCGGTACCGCCGGGCGCAACGCTCTGGCCGCCGGAGCGCCGATCCTGTGTGATGCGCGCATGGTCTCCGAAGGCATCACCCGCACCCGGCTGCCCGCCAATAACCCGATCATCTGCACCCTGCATGATGAAGGCGTGCGGGAAATGGCTCTGGAGTTGGGCAATACGCGTTCTGCGGTGGCGCTTGAGCTGTGGCGTCCGCACCTGGAAGGCAGCGTAGTGGTCATCGGCAACGCGCCGACCGCGCTGTTCTATCTGTTGGAAATGCTCGATGCCGGTGCGCCCAAACCTGCACTGATTCTCGGCTTTCCGGTCGGCTTTGTCGGCGCCGCCGAGTCCAAGGCGATGCTCGCCGCCGATAGCCGCGGCGTGCCGTTCGTGATCATGCAGGGCCGTCGTGGCGGCAGCGCCATGGCCGTGGCCGCTGTCAACGCACTGGCCACGGAGATCGAATGATGCAGGCACGCGGTCGATTGATTGGCCTGGGCGTCGGTCCTGGCGATCCGGAGCTGATCACCGTCAAGGCCCTGCGCCTGCTGCGCGAGTCGCCGGTGGTGGCGTATTTCGTGGCCAAGGGCAAAAAGGGCAACGCCTTCGGCATCATCGAAGCGCATCTGCAGGACGTTCAGACCCTGATGCCGCTGGTCTACCCGGTCACTACCGAGGCATTGCCGGCGACACTGTCCTACGAAAAGCTCATCAGCGACTTCTACGACGAATCCAGCCGGCACATCGCCGCACACCTGGACGCCGGACGCGACGTGGCGGTGATCTGCGAAGGCGATCCGTTTTTCTATGGCTCCTACATGTACCTGCACGATCGTCTGGCCGAGCACTACGACGCTGAAGTGATTCCGGGCGTGTGCTCGATGCTTGGCGGTGCTTCGGTGCTGGGCGCACCGCTGGTGTATCGCAATCAGAGCCTGTCGGTGCTGTCCGGTGTGCTGCCCCACGATGACCTGAAACGCAAGCTGGCCGATGCCGACGCGGCGGTGATCATGAAACTGGGGCGCAACTTCCACAAGGTCCGCGAAGTGCTGACCGAGCTGGGGATGGCCGGGCGTGCGCTGTATGTCGAGCGCGCCACGATGAGCAACCAGAAAATCGTCCCGCTGGATCAGGTCGACCCGATGTCTTCGCCGTATTTTTCGCTGATTATCGTCCCGGGCGACAGGTGGCAAGGCTGATGACCTCCATGACTCCGGCCATCGTCATTCTCGGCAATGGCAGCCTTGCTACCGCGCGGCGCATTCAACAGCTGTTTCCCGATGCGCTGATTCATGGCCTGGCCGAGCGCGTACAGGGGGCCGACCGCGCTTACAGCGACTTCGGCGCGACGTTGCGTCAGTTGTATCAACAGAACACGCCGATCATCGCTCTTTGCGCAGCCGGTATCGTTATCCGCACCCTGGCCGCCGTGCTGCTGGAGAAGGGCGCCGAACCGCCGGTGCTCGCCGTGGCCGAAGACGGCAGCGCGGTGGTGCCGCTGCTTGGCGGCCTTGGCGGGGTGAATGTCCTGGCGCGCAGCATCGCCAGCGGGCTTGGCGTTGCGCCGGCGATCACCACCAGCGGCGAGCTGCGTTTCGGCACCTGCCTGCTCAATCCGCCAAGCGGCTATGCGTTGGGCGATCTGGAGCTGGGCAAGCGTTTCGTTTCCGACCTGCTGTCCGGCGAACCCGTGCGCATCGAGGGTGAAGCCCCCTGGCTGGCTCAGGCGCAACTGCCCGAAGATCCACAGGCGGCGCTGGCCATTCATGTCGGCAGTGCCCTGCGCGATCCTTCGCCCCATGAATTGCTGATCTACCCACGTAACGTGCTGGTGGCGGTGACTGAGCTCACCGACGAACTGGCTGAGCACGTGCGCTCGGCCCTGCGTGAGGCACGTATCGCCGGGCAGTCCTTGGCCTGTCTGTTGGCGGCCGAGGAGCAGATGGCCAATCCGCACCTGCACAAGGCTGCCGCCGAGCTGGACGTTGCGGTGCGATTCGTCAGCGCCGCTGCGGCCGGCGAGATGGCCATGAAGGCTGTGCCGCAGCTGTTGCCACCGCTCTGCGTCGATGCCCACACCGCGATTGCCGTCGCGGCGCAACCGCTGGAGGTGCAGAGCATCGGCCGCGGGCGTGGCCGCGTTGCAGTCATTGGTCTGGGTCCTGGCGCAGCAGACCTGATGGTGCCTGCGGTCAAGGCCGAACTGGCACGTGCCAATGATGTGCTGGGCTATGAAACCTACGTGCGCATGGCGGGGCCGTTTCGCGCTGATCAGGTACTGCACTGCACTGACAATCGTGAAGAAATGCAGCGCGCCCGGCATGCCTTTGAACTGGCTGCTCAAGGCCGTTCGGTGGTCGTGGTGTCGTCCGGTGATCCGGGGGTTTTCGCCATGGCTTCAGCGGTGCTTGAAGCGTTGCATGCGTCGGATAATCCTCACTGGCATGCGGTCGAGCTGGAAATTCTGCCCGGTGTCTCGGCCTCTCTGGCCACCGCCGCCCAGGCCGGTGCGCCGTTGGGGCATGATTTCTGTGTGCTGTCGCTGTCCGACAACCTCAAGCCCTGGGACATCATCGAAAAGCGTCTGGACCTTGCCTGCCAGGCCGATCTGGCGCTGGCGTTCTACAACCCGATATCCCGCTCCCGGCCCTGGCAACTGGGGCGTGCGCTGGAGATTGTCCGCCAGCATCGCATCCCTGAAACCCCCGTGACGCTGGGGCGCGATATCGGCCGTCCCGGGCAGACATTGAGGGTTATCACGCTGGGCGAATTGACCCCGGAACAGGTGGACATGCGCACCATGGTGTTGATCGGCTCTTCCCTGACGTGCACCTTTCCTCGCCACGAAGGCGGCAACTGGGTCTATACGCCGCGTTGGTACGGCAACAAGCCTACAGCGTGACCGCGCCCGCGTGTCATACCTGCAGCTCTCTATCGCGGGAAAGTGCTGAAGTGTCGATGTCACTTCAAGCCTGTGGGCCTGTGTATCGGCTCACAGGCCTGAGCGAATCGGCGCTCTCCAACCTGCGTCGGCCGTAGTCCGATTCCAGAAACCTCCCGGGAATGTTCGCTCACCTGCGGTATACCGGGAGGCAGGCGGCGGGTCGAATTTTGTTCTGCGTATCGAGCGCAACCGCCAGGTGCCTGGAAGCCATCAGAGGACAACCGGAAAGCGCCGAAAAAACGGCCTGAGTTATTTCGTTAGTCTCGATTCAGTCCATCAGGACTCATGAATTAAAGGACTAATGAAATGACACAGGAAAAAACCATGAACAGCACTGACAACCTCGATTACATCGCCGCCTGCGAGCTGGCTGAATGCCCTCCTTTGTTGGCCGCCTATGCGGCCGCAGCAACCCCCGGGTTACTTGAGGCACGTGACGTCACTGACGCAAGCTCCGGCAATGAAGGCGCGGTGGTCGCAGGCAGTCTGCTGGCATTTGCCAGCGGTATCTCGGCGCAGAGCAAGCAGGACGTCATGAATTCCTTTCTGTTCGCCACCCTCGTGGCCAACAAGGCGTTCAGCTCTGAAACCCAGGGCGATCAGTGGTATGACAAATTCAACGAAGTGCTCTCGAAGGTGGGCTGGCTTTCCACCCAGTGGAGCTATGCGCGCTATCGTGCTACCCAGCAGCGTTTCACCATGGACGAAGTCGGTCTGGAAATCCTCGGTTCGGCCATTACAGCTGCCGCGTTGCCCGGACCTGCATCGCTGCTGATGCTCAAGGTGGCTGCAGATGCCATCGCCGCGTTGAAAGCCAAAAAAGAACCCCTGCGCCTGTTCGAGAACCAGACCAAGTCACACCGTGGCGGCAGCTTCCGTATCGCCTCCTGTATCGAATCCGAGGACAACATTGTGAGTCTGGCTATGGCAGCAGTCAGTTTTCAGGCTGACAGCGACGTCACCAACGTGCTGTTCTGGGAGTGGCAGGACACCAGTGTCCAGACCTGGAAAGGCGAGGACAGCCTGTTGCTCAACACGGCTCTGTATGCGCGCCATCGCGACCTGATCCAGCAACGGCTGGATGATAACGCCAGTCGTGCGATCGCAGAGTTCGACATCTGATCGGAGTGTTTGCGGAGGCACGGACTGCCTCCGCTTCCGGGATAAAAGGAATTTTCCCATGAAGCAGGAATTGGATGCCGTAGTCGTCAATGCGGGTTGTTTGATGTTTTTCCCTGAGCCGCAGCCGGTCTCCCTGAAAAACGATGTGCTGGACTCGATGCTGTACGTGCAGTTGGCCGCATCGAAGCAACACTCAAAGTTTGCCGAACCCGAAAAATGGAATGAAACCCGTCTCGCCGCAGCGCAGCGTTTCGGCTGGTTGCCGAGTGCCAACGAACATGTCAGCCAGCCTTTGCCGGCAGAGTCTGCCGAAACGGTATGGAGTTGCATGGCGCGCGCGCTTGCACCCTTCGTGTCAGCCGACACTCTGCTGCAGGCAGAGTCGTTCATGCGCAGGGTGGGCAATCAGTCCGTCGGCAGCGAAGCGCTTGATCTGCTGCGCAGTCAGAGCGTACAGAGCGGTTTGAATCACGCAGGAAGATTGCAGGTCAGCGTGGTTCTGCAAATGGCGTTCGTCGACACCCGGCAGAACCTGAAGCTGGCGCAGTTTCAGTTCGCCACGCGTCAGCCGTTGCCATCCGCTTTTCTTTTCGAGGTCATCGAGCCAAAGAATATCTACGGCAACATCGCTGTGACCGTCTATGCGATGCAACTGTTCGAACAGGTCTATTCACAGTTTCGCGATGGCATCGATACCGCGCTGTCGAGCAAGCGCGCTGGTCTGATCATGTCGCTTGGGGGCAGTCCTGATGTCTGATCCGAATGAAGCCCTGTTGACCGGTGCCAGCCTGCTGTCCTTCGCCGACAATGTCGAACCTGATTTGCGCCAGGACATAATCGATTGTCTGCACCATGCCAAACTGGTCGCAGATGATCGCCATTCTTTCAGGGGAAACTGGCGTGCATGGCTGGATGTTTACCAGCGCTCGATTGCCGCCACGGGCGGTTCGCATGGCGCCGGGATCAACGATGCGCGTTTGAAGATTCACAGTTTCAGTGACATTGGCAGCTTGCAGCTTCCAGTGTTCGATAATGCTGGCGAGCTTCGCCAGCTATATCGCAGTTCGCTCGACAGGCTACTGAGCAGTGATCATGCGAAGACGTTTTTCAGCAGTTGGTTTACGTCCGGACGTTCTGAAAGCTTTCAACTCATACCGTGTTCAATGCACAGCGAAGACGAGGTGACGATCCTGTTGTGCAGCCTGCAGATGACGACCATTGCGTTGAGACCCGCGCTTTATTTTTGGCAGGTTCTTGGCGGAGAAATGCAGGTGCATGTCGTAGGTACTGCATTCCGCTTCAGTCGCCAGAGCTTCGAGCCTTTTCGCCAGGTTGTGCAGGACACCCTGGCTGATCGTGCCGCAGCCGAAATCATCAGTCTTTAGCAACCTGGACAAGCCCATGGAAGGGAGTAACGCAAATGAGTGCAAACACAGGCAATGCGGCCTATCTGGGCACTATCCCCAGTATGGTGGCGTTCCTGCCCGGGCTTGCGAGCGAGGAGCGCACGGATATTCAGAACGTGCTTCTGGACGCTCAATTGTTCGCAGACAGGCAGTTTGATTTCAAGGCCCAATGGGGCAGTTGGATGCATTACTACCGCAGCCGCCTTAAGGCGCGCGGTATACAGCAAAAGGGTGTGGTCCTGGGTGACTCACTGGTGGTGAGCAGCGCCGACGATTTGTTGGAGGCGACGTTCAAGGTCAGCCATCCTGCGGACCGCAAACGTCTTGGCGGCCTGGTGCAGCGCGCTGTCGCAGCGTTGGGAGTGAATCAGGCAGCAGAGTCGTACTTTCAAAACGGCTTCGATCAGGGACGTCTGGGCAGTTTTCAGGTCGTGCCCTGCGAAAAGTATGAACCTGATCGAGTCCTTCTGTTGTTGTGCAGTCTGCATCTCAGCGTGGACGAGTATGCGGCAGGTAGCCGACGGCTGCTGTTTCACTTCAAAGGTGGCAGTTACACGTTTGACACTAAGGCGTATGCAGCACACCGTGACGAGGTGATGGATTATCTGGACGGCAGGGCGCAGGGGCTGGTGCGCGCTGCAAGTATCTGAATCCGGTCAGGGCAGCAGGTAGCCCCGGATGCCGGTGAAGATGATTTGCGCGGCCAGCGCACAGACGAACAACCCCATCAAGCGGCTGACAATCTGCAAACCCTGATCGCCGAGGATTCGTTCGATACGGTTGGAGAGGTAAAGCACGACGCCTACGGTCAGGCTGGCCAGCGCAATACTCAGGATGGCGGTGAGTTTGTCGTCCCAGTGGGGTTGACTGACGCCCATGACCAGCAGCGCCCCGATAGTGCCGGGGCCGACGGTAAGCGGGATGGTCAAAGGAACGATGGTCACATCCTGCTGGATATTGTCGGTCTGCACTGCCGACTTGCCCTGGGCCATGCCCAGCGCCGATATGAACAGCACACTGCCTGCCCCAATCCGGAACGCATCCACGGTGATGCCGAATACATCGAAAATCACGCGTCCGAACAGATAGAGCAATACGCTGGAAACCAGTGTCGCCAGTGCCACCTTCCAGGCCAGGCGTCGCTGTTCCTTGCGCGAGTGACCACGCGTGAGGCTGATGAAGCAGGAAAGAACGAAAAACGGGCTGTAAAGCACCAGCATTTTCAGATAGACGCTGAACAACACGTGAAGCATGGCTTCGACTCACAGCAGCAGGTGGATGGCATCGCCAGTCTATCAGGCCACAGGCCTTTCCCGTCGCTGTCAGTTTTGCCGATAGTGCTCGCCGTCCGAGGTCAGCCCGCGGGCCTTGTCACGGTGCGCCACCCAGTGCTCGACCAGTTCGCGCAACTGGGACAATTCGATGGGCTTGGCCATGTGGCCGTCCATGCCGGCCTGGCGCGCGCGGTCCTTGTGCTCGGTGAGAATATGCGCGGTCAGTGCCACGACCGGGGTGCGTACACGCTGATTGCCGACTTCCCAGGCGCGCAATTGCTCGGTGGCCGAGAAGCCGTCGAGTATCGGCATCTCGCAGTCCATCAACACCAGGTCATAACGCTGCGCCTTCATGGCACGTAACGCTTCTTCGCCATTGCTCGCGGTATCGGGGTTGAGGTTGAGCTTGCCGAGCATGCCGCGGATGACCTTGGTCGAAATGCTGTTGTCTTCGGCCACCAGAATCCGGAAGTCGCCAGGGACGTTGACCGGCGGAGTCACGACAGGGCCAGGCTTGTTCGACACGACACCCTTGTTCAACTGGGTCAGTTCATCGGCCAGCGTGGTCTTGAGCGTGTAGCCTGCCACCGGTTTGGCCAGAATGCGCTTGATGCCGGAGTTGCGCGCGATGATCTTGCTGGGCGCATTGCTGATGCCGGTCAGCATGATCAACAGAATGTCGTGATTCAGGCTTGGATCTTCCTTGATCTTGGCGGCCAGTTGCATGCCGGTCATGCCTGGCATGTTCTGATCGAGCAGGACCACATCGAAATAGTCGCGCAGGTGCGCCTTGGTTCTGAGCAGGGCCAGTGCCTCCTTGCCGGACGCCACTGCGCTGACATTCAGGCCCCAGGCGCTGCATTGCTGGACCAGCACTTTGCGGCACGTGTCGTTGTCGTCGACCACCAGCACCCTGGCGTCTTTGAGCGGGCTGTCCAGATCGATGGTCGGCTGTTCAAGCAGCTTTGCGTCCAGCGGCAGGTTCAGCCACAGCGTATTACCTTGCGCACCCGTGTTCTGAATGCCGAACTCGCCATCCATCAGTACGATCAACTGACGAGCGATCACCAGCCCGAGGTGGCCGCCGAGCCGGCTGCTGGCCAGGAAGTTACGGCTGTGCAGTTCGGCGTGCAGCAGCTCTTCACGCTCTTCGTCGGAAAGCGATTCGCCGCTGTCCTGCACCGAAATACGCAGCCGCGTATTGCCGCTTTTCGATGACTCAAGGGATACGGCCAGCAGAATTTCCCCTTCGTCGGTCTTCTTCAGGGCATTTTCCAGCAGGCTCAGCAATGTCTGGCGCAGGCGAGTCGGATCACCATTGATGACACGTGGCACCTGCGGCTGGATCTGGCTGATCAGTTCGACCTGTTGCTGCTCGGCCTTGGCGCGGAAGATATTCAGGCAGTCCTCGACCAGCGCGCCGATGTCGAACTGCACGTCGTCCAGTTCGATCTGCCCTGACTCGAGCTTGGTGATGTCGAGAATCTCGTTGATCAGCGTCAGCAGTTCGTTACCGGCACTGTGGATGGTCTGCACGTAATCGCGCTGCTTGACCGACAGCGGGGTGCCGAGCAGCAGCTCGGTCATGCCCAGCACGCCATTCATCGGGGTGCGAATCTCGTGGCTGATCTTGGCCAGAAACTCGGCTTTGGCGTTGATTTCGGCGGTGCTGGCCGCCTGATCGCGGCTGATGCTGAAACGGTCTTCGGTGATGCTGCGATGGCGCTCGCTGAGCGCCAGGCTCATCAGCACACCGCTGATGCAGAACACGCTGAGCAGCGCCAGTATCAGCCATTGCGGCGGCACCAGGCTCAGCCACAGCAGGCCGGGCAGGACCACCATGTAGCCGATATTGAAGGTGATCATCCCCAGGACAAACAGGCGCGCCGAGCGATAGCCCTTCTGCCAGTGCCACATCGACACCGCCAGAATGCTCAATGTCGTCAACGAGACCAGGCCGAACGTCAGGAAATTGATCGGCAGCTTTTCGTCGAACAGCACCAGCAGGGCGCCGATCCCCATGAGCACCGCGTTGCCCAGCAACAGGCGATCGAGCTTGCGGGCATTGCGGTGGACGAAGAAACAGTAGGTGTAGATCAGGCCTGCGACAGCTGCCAGCAACAGTGCCAGGTGCGCGCTCGGGGTTTGCGCGATATTCCACGGGTCGATCGGGCGCAGCAGGTTGAGGAGCAACAGGGCACTGAGCCCGAGTAACGATTCGCAGGCGGCCAGCCACAGATTGCTGCGCGACCGGGTGTGCCCGTAACGCGTCAGGTTCTGCACGATCAGCATGGACAGTGCGCCAAACAGCAGCCCGAACAGCAATGGCTGAGTCTCATTGGCGGCGCTTGCGATGGCCGGTTCAAGGGTAATGCTGGGGCGCATTTTCTGCGCGGAGACCAGCCTCAGGTAGATATCCAGCGGGGCCGAGCTTTGCGGAACCGGCAGCAGGAAATCGTTGGACGGCAGTCGCTGATCTTCAATCGGTACGTCATTGCCCGTGCGTACATGATCAATCTGTCGATCGCCGTCCATGACATACATGTCGGCGCTGGACAGGTCCGGGGCGAAGATGCGCAGCAATTGCTCGTGCTGGGTCGGTTGCAGGCGGTAGTGCAGCCATAATGCGCTGTCGCGATCCGCAGCCGTGACACGTTCCAGCTCGATGGGGCTGAATTGATTCTGATAGCGCGCCGAGCGGATTTCATCCAGCGTCAGGTGGGCCTTTTCGTCGAGCAGCGTAGACCAGCCTGCACCATGCTCGGCCTGTGCCGAAAGCATGAACAGCAGAGTCAGCAGTCCGACGGTTGAGGCTATGGCAATCCTGAGCCAGCGCACAATGAAATCCCTTCGTGAGTGAATGCCTGGTAAAAACCGCGAATACCGGAGCAACCGGCCAGCCTCTGTTTGAAGAGGCTGGTCCGATCGATTATTCCTGGTCTTCGCCACGCTCACGGGCAATGGCTCGGTAGCCAATGTCCTTGCGGTAGAAACACCCTTGCCAGTCGACTTTTGCGGCCAGCGCGTAGGCATTTTCCTGCGCGTTGCCCACGCTGTCACCCAGTGCTGTGGCACACAGTACACGACCACCGCTGGTCACGACACGCTCATCCTGCAAGGCTGTGCCTGCATGGAAGATCTTGCCTTCGAGCTGTGCCGCTGCGTCCAGACCTTCGATGACCGCGCCTTTGGCGTAGTCGCCAGGATAACCCCCGGCGGCCAGCACGATACCCAGACTCGGGCGCGGGTCCCACTGTGCTTCGATCTTGTCCAGCGCCTGCGCCAGTGCAGCTTCGACCAGCAGTACCAGGCTCGATTGCAGACGCAGCATGACCGGCTGGGTTTCCGGGTCGCCGAAGCGGCAATTGAACTCGATGACTTTCGGGTTACCCGCTTTATCGATCATCAGACCAGCATAGAGGAAGCCGGTGTAAACGTTGCCTTCATCGGCCATGCCCCTGACGGTCGGCCAGATAACCAGGTCCATGACACGTTGATGAACCTCGGCGGTGACCACCGGGGCAGGGGAGTAGGCACCCATGCCGCCGGTGTTCGGCCCGCTGTCGCCGTCGCCGACGCGCTTGTGGTCCTGGCTGGTGGCCATGGGCAATACATTCTTGCCGTCGACCATGACAATGAAACTGGCTTCTTCGCCATCGAGAAACTCTTCGATGACAACGCGCGAACCGGCGTCGCCAAAGGCGTTGCCAGCCAGCATGTCACGTACGGCGTCTTCGGCTTCTGCCAGGGTCATGGCGACGATCACGCCCTTGCCTGCGGCCAGGCCGTCGGCCTTGATGACAATAGGCGCGCCCTTTTCACGCAGATAGGCCAGGGCAGGCTCGATCTCGGTGAAGTTCTGATAGTCGGCAGTAGGAATCTTGTGGCGCGCCAGGAAGTCCTTGGTAAACGCCTTGGAACCTTCGAGCTGCGCAGCGCCGGCAGTCGGGCCGAAGCAGTCCAGGCCACGGCTGCGGAACAGGTCGACGACGCCTGCAACCAGCGGTACTTCAGGGCCGACGATGGTCAGCGCAACGTTCTTTTCAGCGAAATCCGCCAGTTGTTCCAGTGCCAGAACGTCGATGGCCACGTTCTCGCATTTGGCCTCGATCGCCGTGCCCGCATTGCCCGGTGCGACAAACACCTTCTGCACGCGCGGGTCCTGGGCGACTTTCCATGCCAGGGCGTGTTCACGACCGCCGCTGCCAATGATCAAAATATTCAAAAACAGACTCCTTTGGAGTAGCTACAAGCTGTTAGCTACAAGCTGCAAGTAAACGCGGGTGGTCAGCTTGCTTGCAGCTCATGGCTTTGAATGGTTAATACGCTAGGCTTTAGCTTGAAGCTTGAAGCTTGAAGCTGCCTTTAGTGCCTGAAATGGCGCATGCCGGTAAACACCATCGCGATGCCGGCTTCGTCGGCCGCAGCGATCACTTCATTGTCACGCATCGAGCCGCCTGGCTGTATGACAGCGGTGATGCCGACCTTGGCCGCGTTGTCGATGCCGTCACGGAACGGGAAGAAGGCATCGGAGGCCATGACCGCGCCCTGAACCTGCAGCCCGGCGTGTTCAGCCTTGATGGCAGCGATACGTGCCGAGTTCACGCGGCTCATCTGGCCTGCACCGACGCCGACGGTCTGGCGGTTGCGGGCGTAGACGATGGCGTTGGACTTGACGTACTTGGCGACTTTCCAGGCGAAGATCAGGTCATGCATTTCCTGTTCGGTCGGCGCACGCCGGGTGACGACCTTGAGGTCGGCTTCGGTGATCATGCCGATGTCACGGCTCTGTACCAGCAGGCCGCCATTGACACGCTTGTAGTCCCACGCAGGCAGGCGCTCGCTCCACTGGCCGCTGGTCAGCAGGCGTACGTTGGCTTTGCTGGCGACGATGGCGCGGGCTTCGGCGCTGACGCTCGGTGCGATGATCACTTCGACGAACTGACGCTCGACGATGGCCTTGGCGGTTGCAGCGTCCAGCTCGCGGTTGAAGGCGATGATGCCGCCAAATGCCGACTCGGAGTCGGTGGCGTAGGCCAGTTCGTAAGCCTGACGAATGCCGCCTTCATCATCCGGGCAGACCGCCACACCGCAGGGGTTGGCGTGCTTGACGATCACGCAGGCCGGTTTGACGAAGCTCTTGACGCATTCCAGTGCGGCATCGGTATCGGCCACGTTGTTGAACGACAGCTCCTTGCCTTGCAACTGGGTGGCGGTGGCAATGCCGACCTCGGCAGGTTTGGCTTCGACGTAGAACGCGGCACTCTGGTGCGGGTTCTCGCCGTAGCGCATTTCCTGAGCCTTGACGAACTGGGTGTTGAAGGTGCGCGGGAACTGGCTGCGGCCTTCGGTACTCAGGGTTTCGGCGGTCTGGTCGACGCCGCCCAGGTAGTTGGCGATCATGCCGTCGTAGGCGGCGGTGTG
Organism: Pseudomonas sp. MEJ108; assembly: GCF_030208985.1. NCBI lineage: Bacteria > Pseudomonadati > Pseudomonadota > Gammaproteobacteria > Pseudomonadales > Pseudomonadaceae > Pseudomonas > Pseudomonas sp. MEJ108. The sequence continues at coordinate 58,549 of NZ_JARVSW010000066.1, read as the reverse complement.
CTCGAACGCCTTGAGCATCAGGTCGAAGCGCTGGGCGTAGGTCAGGCCACCGGCCTTGAGGCTTTCCAGGACCTGGCCGTAATCGCTGGCATTGACCACGATGGCGACGTCCTTGTGGTTCTTCGCCGCGGAGCGGACCATGGTCGGGCCGCCGATGTCGATGTTTTCGATAGCGGTGGGCAGGTCGCAGCCCGGCTTGGAGACAGTGGCTTCAAACGGGTACAGATTGACCGCAACCAGATCGATCGGCTTGATGCCGTGCTCGGTCATGATGGCGTCGTCTATGCCGCGACGACCCAGAATCCCGCCATGGATCATGGGGTGCAGGGTCTTGACCCGGCCGTCCATCATTTCAGCGAAGCCGGTGTAGTCGGCCACTTCGACTGCCGCGACGCCGTTGTCCTTGAGCAGCTTGAACGTACCGCCAGTGGAAAGAATCTCGACGCCCAGCGCTTCAAGCTCGCGGGCAAACTCAAGGATTCCTGTCTTGTCGGATACGCTGATAAGAGCGCGGCGGATCGGCAGGCGGGTAGTCTGGTCGGTCATCTCGATTTCCATCAAAAGCAAAAGAAGTCAGCAAAAAAAAGCGACCGCGGTGCAAGGTCGCCTTTTCTGTTTTGAATGCTTTAAAGCAGATCGTACTGTTTGAGTTTCTTGCGCAGCGTGCCGCGATTGAGCCCCAGCAGCTCGGAGGCCTTCGTCTGGTTGCCCTTGACGTAGTTCATCACGCTTTCCAGAAGCGGAGCCTCGACTTCCGACAACACCAGGTTGTAGACGTCAGTGACGGATGCGCCTTCGAGGTGGGCGAAATAATTGTGCAGCGCCTTCTCGACACTTCCGCGCAGGGTCTGACCCTCTTCGCTCGGCGTGTTGAGGTGCTGTTTCAAATTGACGTTGTCGCTCACGGGTGTTGTTCCACTCACTAAAGTCTCGGTCATCATCGTCATGCGGCCACCTCTTTATCATTCTCGTTATCCGGGCCCTTGCAGCCTTGGCTGAAGAACTCCCGGACGTTGGCGCACTGTGCTTCCGTATCTTCCAAACGATTGAAGTGGGCGCGAAACTCTCTGGCGCCCGGCAGGGTTGCGAGATACCAACTGACGTGTTTGCGTGCAATGCGCACGCCCATCACGTCTCCATAGAAAACGTGGAGCGCTGCCAGATGCTCAAGCAGAATGCGTTCCACTTCACTCGACTGCGGCGCCGGGAGTGTCTCTCCGGTGCGCAGGAAGTGTTCTATCTCGCGAAAAATCCAGGGACGCCCCTGTGCGGCCCTGCCAATCAGTAATCCGTCTGCACCGGTAGCCTTCAGCACGTGCCGGGCCTTTTCCGGTGAATCGATGTCGCCATTGGCAAAGACCGGTATCGACACGGCCTGTTTGATCAGGGCAATGGTGTCGTACTCGGCCTCGCCGGTGTACAGGTCGGCACGGGTTCGCCCGTGTACCGCCAGTGCCGTGATGCCCGCCTGCTCGGCGATTTTCGCCACTGTCAGGCCATTTCGGTTGTCGCGATCCCATCCGGTGCGGATCTTCAGCGTGACCGGTACATCGACTGCAGCCACGACGGCCTGCAGGATGTCGTTGACCAGTTGCTCGTCCTTCAACAGCGCCGAGCCAGCCGCCTTGTTACAGACTTTCTTGGCCGGGCAACCCATGTTGATGTCGATGATCTGGGCGCCCAGTTCGACATTGGCACGTGCTGCGTCTGCCAGCATCTGCGGATCACCACCGGCGATCTGTACCGAGCGCGGCTCGGGATCACCTTCGTGGATCATGCGCAGACGCGATTTGCGGCTGTTCCACAGGCTCATGTCACTGGTGACCATCTCCGAAACCACCAGGCCGGCACCGAGTCTTCGGCACAGCTGACGGAAAGGCTGGTCGGTGACGCCCGCCATCGGGGCGAGAATCAAGCCGTTTTGCACTGTATATGGGCCGATGCGTACTGCCGACATAGCCTTACCTGTTGTGGAGGCCAAATCATCCGCAGGCCGTGTAAAAACCGTTTCACCCGGTCTGCAACGGCTCATCCCGCCAGCCGCATGCGCCACCGTCAGAACGAACCGAGAGTTTGAAAAAGGGTTGGCATGATACCCGCTCTCGATGACTGGATAAAGGCTGAATTGGATAAAATCTGAACAGCTCGTACCCGTGCTCGACGAGGCTGGTCAAAGGGTGTTTTGTAGCGAAATTTCTGCGATCGTGCAGTGTTATTTGCTGAAAACAGCGTGTAAAGATGCAGTCTTGACCGACGCCTGGGCGTCGGGTGTGTCATTCCGGCGAGCGGAAGTTCAGGCTGTAGTTCACGGCCTTGGCGCCAGGATCAAGGATATCCAGCGCGATATGGATCGGCGTCTGGGGTGGCATCTCTTCCTTGCCGGCCATTTCGCCGCTCAGGTATTCGCTGGGCTTGAACCGACGACTGGCAATCAACTGACCGCCGGTATCGGAAAAGCGCAGCTCCAGCAGCGGAAACGGCTGGGAAAACGAGGCGCGGTTGTAGATGATTGCATCGACCACCAGCGCCCCCTGAAACTCCGGGTGGCTGCGCACGACCAGGTTGCTGCTCTTGAGCTGGGAAATGTCGACCTTGCTCGGCACCTTGCAGCCAACCTGCGGGCAAATCTGCTGAAACAACGGGCGATACTGATCCTGACGTGCCAACTGATCGAAGTGGTACCAGACGTACTGTCCTGCCAGACCCGCCAACGCCAGCACGATCAACAGGCCCCAGGCCAGGCGTCTGCCCCAGCGTGGTTTGGGCCGTTGCCAGTCCAGCTGTAAAGGATCGTCGGTCAGATCAAGAAGTGTCTGGTCGCGCACTGCCGGTTCGTTGCGGCTGCGCTTGCCCCGGGTTTCAGGCTCCGGCTCATGGTCGTGGTCTTCATCATCGTCATCCACCGCTGACCAGCGCTCGACCTTCTCGGCAGGCGGGGCTTTGCGCTGAATGATGACCGGCATCGGCGACTCGTCATCGTCCAGATCCTTGTCCAGTGACAGCGACGGCTCGGTGCGTTTGTCGTCCTCCGGCGGCTCCGCAGCTTCTGCAGGGTCGGTATCCGCGATAACCTCGGCATGCAGCTCGGGCAGTTGCTCGACATCATCGTTATGCAGCGTATCGACCCATGCCGCTTCGTCGCTCTGACGACTGTCACGCTTCGCAGTCAGGCTCACATCGTCGTTGCCGATATCGCTGACGGGGCGGGCAAAGGTGTCAGGCCTGCGGGTCTCGCGTTGTTCGAGGCGAGCCAGTTCTTCGTCCAGATTGAGATTGTCCAGATCCAGTTCGCTGACCTGCCAGGGGTCGTCCTCTTCGGGCAACTTTTCCGGCTCCGGCTCCGGCTCCGGCTGAGGCTTCAGCTCGGGCTCGGGAACTGGCGTCGGCAGAAACTCCGGTTCGGGCAGGGCTGCGACCACCGGCGAGGCGGGCAGGGCCTCTTTCTCGGCGTCATCGCTGGCGCGTTGCTCGAGCAACTGCCGTGCTGCGTTGAACACCTGCAGGCAGGCTCCGCAACGCACCACGCCACGGGCCACGCTCAGTTGAGCGTGACTGACTCTGAAACTGGTCTGGCAGTGCGGGCACTGGGTGACGAAACTGTCGGTCATGCGGCTGTCCGGTTGAAGCGGCGGTTAACGGCGGCGACCCGTGATGCGTACCCAGCCATCTCGGTTTGCGATCGGGTCCAGCTCAAAACTGTCAGCGTAGGCTGCCGCGACTTCCTCACCCTGTTCGGCAAGGATGCCTGACAGCGCCAGGCGTCCGCCGGTCCTGATCAGGGTTGCCAGTTGCGGCGCCAATGAGACCAGCGGGCCAGCCAGAATGTTGGCGACCAGCACGTCGGCCTGCTGGTGTGGCAGATCCTCGGGCAGGTACAGCGGGAAGCGTTCGGCCGCGATATCGTTGCGTCCGGCATTGTCACGAGACGCTTCCAGTGCCTGTACGTCGATATCGGTGCCGACAGCCTGTTCGGCACCCAGCAGCAGTGCGGCGATGGCCAGAATGCCCGAGCCGCAGCCGAAATCCAGCACGTTGCAGCCGTCGAGGTCCTGGCCATCCAGCCACTCGAGGCACAGCGCGGTGGTCGGGTGGGTCCCGGTGCCGAACGCCAGGCCCGGATCGAGCAGCAGGTTCACGGCGTCCGGTTGCGGTGCGGCATGCCAGCTCGGCACGATCCACAGGCGCTTGCCGAAACACATCGGCTGGAAGTTATCCATCCAGCTGCGTTCCCAGTCCTGATCTTCGATGACTTCGGCGCTGTGCTCGGGCAATTCTTCGCCGGTCAGCAGGCTCAGGTGCGCCAGGGCCATCTCGGCATTGGTGTCGGCTTCGAACAGCGCCAGCAGGTGGGTGTGTGCCCACAGCGGCGTGGTATTGAGTTCGGGCTCGAAAATCGGCTGGTCTTCGGCGTCCATGAATGTCACGGACACGGCGCCGACTTCAAGAAGGGCGTCTTCGTAGGTTTCGGCTTGTTCCGGGCTGATGGCGAGACGGACTTGCAGCCAAGGCATGGCGGATTACCTTCGATTTGGAAATAAGTGTGGCTAGTAAGGCCAGTGCGGCCGCAGGAAGCGGGCAAGTTTACTGCTATGCGCTGCAAACAACAAAGCCGCATCACTGCGGCTTTGTCGTTGTGAAGCAGACTGGCTTATTGATTGGCCAGTTTGTGCTCCAGGTAGTGGATGTTGACTCCGCCTTCGCAGAAGCCTTCATCGCGGGTCAGGTCGCGGTGCAGCGGGATGTTGGTCTTGATCCCGTCGACCACGATTTCGTCCAGGGCATTGCGCATGCGTGCCATGGCTTCTTCGCGGGTCGCGCCCCAGGTGATCACTTTACCGATCAGCGAGTCATAGTTGGACGGTACCTTGTAGCCGCTGTACAGGTGCGAATCGACCCGTACACCGTTGCCGCCCGGTGCGTGGAAATGCTTGACCAGACCTGGGCTTGGCACGAAGGTCTTCGGGTCTTCGGCGTTGATCCGGCATTCCAGCGCATGGCCCTTGATGACCACGTCATCCTGGGTATACGACAGTTTGTTGCCGGCGGCGATGCTGAGCATCTCCTTGACGATGTCGATGCCGGTGACCATTTCCGAAACCGGATGCTCCACCTGAACACGGGTGTTCATTTCGATGAAGTAGAAACGACCGTTCTCGTACAGGAACTCGAACGTACCCGCACCGCGATAGCCGATATCGATACACGCCTTGACGCAGGCAGCCAGAACATCCTCGCGCGCCTTTTCATCGATGAACGGTGCCGGCGCTTCTTCCAGAACCTTCTGATGGCGGCGCTGCAGCGAGCAGTCACGATCGCCCAGGTGGATGGCCTGGCCCTGACCGTCGGAAATCACCTGAACTTCCACGTGACGTGGGTTGGTCAGGTATTTTTCCAGGTAGACCATCGGGTTGCTGAACCAGGCGGCTGCTTCGGCGCGGGTCTGGGAAGCGGCTTCGATCAGGTCTTCTTCGCGATGAACCACACGCATGCCGCGACCACCACCGCCACCGGCGGCCTTGATGATCACCGGGTAACCGACTTCACGACCAATGCGCAGAGCGGTGGCTTCGTCTTCCGGCAGCGGGCCGTCGGAACCGGGAACGGTCGGCACGTTGGCCAGCTTCATGGCGTCCTTGGCGGAAACCTTGTCACCCATCAGGCGAATGGTGTCTGCTTTTGGACCGATGAAGGCAAAGCCGGATTTTTCGACCTGTTCGGCGAAGTCGGCGTTCTCGGCGAGAAACCCGTAACCCGGGTGGATCGCGGTGGCGCCGGTCACTTCGGCAGCCGAAATGATCGCCGGAATGTTCAGGTAGGACAGATTGGCCGGTGCCGGACCGATGCAGACGGTTTCGTCTGCCAGGCCCAGGTGCATCAGCTCGCGATCTGCGGTGGAGTGTACAGCGACGGTCTTGATGCCCAGTTCTTTACAGGCACGCAAGATGCGCAAGGCAATTTCGCCGCGGTTGGCGATCAGAACTTTTTCCAACATCGCAGGCTCTCCCCGGGTCAAACGATTGTGAACAGCGGCTGGTCAAACTCAACCGGCTGACCGTTTTCTACCAGGATGGATTCGATCACACCGCTGGTTTCTGCCGTGATGTGGTTCATCATTTTCATCGCTTCGACGATGCAGATGGTGTCGCCTTGCTTGACGGTCTGGCCGACTTCGACGAATGCAGGCGAAGTAGGCGCCGGGGTACGGTAGAACGTACCGACCATTGGCGACTGGACCACAAAGCCGTTCAGTTTCGGAGCCGATGGCGCTTCTGGAGCGGCCGCAACCGGTGCTGCTGCAGGAGCCGGAGCCGCTGCAGGCGCAGCAACCGGAGCCGGTGCGTAGTAAGGCTGTGCCGGCGTCTTGCTGTGACGGCTGATCCGTACGGATTCTTCGCCTTCACGGATTTCCAGCTCGTCGATGCCGGACTCTTCCAGCAATTCGATCAGTTTCTTGACTTTGCGAATATCCATTAATCAACTCCCAAGGTTCTGTAAGGGCAATGTGTCGGCCGGCTCAAGCCATATGGTCAGCTTCAGGCTGGACTCGTCATGGCTTGGCACTGGCGGCCAGTTGTTCCAGGGCGGCTTCCAGGGCCAGTCGGTATCCACTGGCACCCAGGCCACAGATCACTCCTACAGCGACATCTGAAAAGTAGGAGTGATGGCGGAAAGGTTCGCGTTTGTGCACGTTTGATAAATGCACTTCGATGAATGGGATGCTCACTCCCATCAGCGCGTCACGTATTGCAACGCTGGTGTGCGTAAAAGCGGCCGGATTGATCAAAATAAAATCCACACCCTCGCCGCGGGCAGCGTGAATGCGGTCGATCAGTTCGTACTCGGCGTTGCTTTGCAGATACATCAGATGGTGACCGGCATCGCGAGCGCGCTGCTCCAGGTCCTGATTGATCTGAGGCAGGGTGATAGTGCCGTAGACCCCGGGTTCCCGAGTGCCCAGCAGGTTCAGGTTGGGTCCGTGAAGGACCAGGATGGTCGCCATTGCGTGTTCCTTTTATTGTCTGCGAGCGGTTTACGCCCGGCGACTATGCCGGAAGGGCAATGGACTGTCCAGTTAACAACAGTAGCCAGCACAATGAGCGATATTCGCGCAAAGTTTGTGACTCAGGTGTCAGTTTTGGTCATTGGCGCTGTTCAGACGCTCAATCAGGCCTGCTGCGTCGATTTCGCCGATAACCCGCACAGTTTGCCGTTCTTCGCCGTTTTTATCGAAGAAAAGCAGCGCTGGCGGGCCAAACAGCTTGTACCGGTCGAGCAGGGCGCGTTGCTCTGCGTTGCTGTCGGTCATGTCGAAACGCACCTGTTTGTAACCCGACAAACGGGCGACCACACCCGGGTCAGGCAGGACTTCGTGTTCGATGACCTTGCAACTGATGCACCAGTCGGCATACCAGTCCAGCACCAGCGGTTTGCTTTCGCGCCGGGCTTCCTGCATCACACGGTCCAGTTCGGCGGAGGTGGTGATCGTCTGCCACTGTGACGCGACCGAAGCTGCTGCCCCGTTATTTGCCGGGGCGTATTCGCGACCCAGCGGGCGCATGGGGTCGGTCTGCCCGGACAGCGCGCCGTACCAGCACGCCAGCGCATAGACCAGCAGCGCCAGCCCCAACAGTTGGGCGAGTTTCTGCCGTGTGGTTTTGATGTTGAATTCCAGCGCACCGAGAAACAGCGCGACACCGGCCGACAGCAGACCCACCAGCAATAGCGTGACCTGCCCTGGCAGCACGCGGCTCAGCAGGCCGATTGCCAGTCCCAGCAGCAGCACACCGATGGCATTTTTGACCGTCACCAGCCAAGGGCCGCTTTTCGGCAGCCATGTGGCACCACCGGTTGCGATCAGCAACAGCGGCGCGCCCATGCCCAGCCCCAGCGCAAACAGTTTCAGAGCGCCGCCGAGCGCATCGCCGCTGGCGCTGATGTACAACAGCGCACCGGCCAGAGGCGCCGATACGCAAGGTGACACCAACAGGCTGGAGACCACGCCCAGCACCGCTGCCCCCCACAAGGAACCGCCCTGGGTCTTGCCGGCGATACGGTCCAGGCGAGAGCTGATGGACTGCGGCAGGCGCAGTTCGAAAGCGCCGAACATGGCAATGGCGAAGATCACGAAGAATGCCGAGAACGGCACCAGTACCCAGGCCGATTGCAAGCGCGCCTGCAGGTTAAGGCCTGCACCGAACACGCCCATCAGCGCGCCCAGCAGGGCAAAGCACGCCGCCATCGGCAGTACGTAAGCGAGAGACAGGCTCAGCCCGCGCAATCCGCCTACCTGACCGCGCAGTACCACGCCGGACAGAATCGGCAGCATCGGCAGTACGCACGGGGTAAAGGTCAGGCCTACGCCGGCGAGAAAAAACAGCGCCAGTTCTTTCCAGCTCCAGGCTGCTGTGGCGGCGGGTGGGGTGGCAGAGGCTTGCTCGGCCGGGCTGGCGGCCACATCACCAATGCTCAAGCGCTCGGTTTCAGGTGGATAGCACAAGCCCTTGTCGGCGCAGCCCTGGTACGTGACGGCGAGGGTAAAGGGGCGCTGTTCGCCGGGTTTGCGTGGCAGGTCGATATCGAGAATGCCGTGATAGACCTCGACATCGCCAAAGTACTCGTCGTGTTTCTGCTCGCCCTTGGGCAGTTGCGCTTGGCCAAGGCCGATGTCGGCAGGCTCGGTGCGGAACTGGAAGCGGTGGCGATACAGGTAGTAGCCGTCGGTAGCGACCAGCCTCAGTTTGATCGACTCCGGCGTCGTCTCGATCAGGCTCAACTGAAAGGCCTGACGCACAGGCAGGAAGTCCTTGCTGTTATCCAGCGAGCCACCGCCCAGGGTGGATGAGGGACGGCTGTCCAGCAGACCGGCGCCGGAGGCGGGCAGGGCCAGGATCAATAGCAGCAGGCATAACAAACGGCGCATGGCAGTCTCGAAGATCGAAAGTCCGCGCATGATAACGGAGTGCCCGGCGGCCTGCCGAGCGCAGGTTGTAAGAGTGGGTGTCAGCAGGCCCACAATCGGTTCGGAATTATTTCTTGCCCGAGGAAAAGCTGCCGCCAGCCTCCTGATCGTAAAAGTCCGGGATCTTGTACTTATAGGTGTCCAGCCAGCGTTGCAGACTGAGGTCGCGTTCTGCAGCGGTATTGACCTGCGGCGTCGGCGAAGCCGCCTTGCCGCTGGCCTGAAGCTGCAGCCAGGTCTCGGTCTGCCGGGTTTCAGAAGGCGAAGTTTCATGGTTGTCCGCCCAGGCATCTCCTGCGCTCAACAGCAGTACACACCCGGTGAGTATCATGCGCTTCATGGTCGTACCTCCTGGGACTGACGATCATTTTGTCCTGTCAGGCTGGCAATGGGCCGTGCAGATGCTCGAGCAGCAGGGGGCTTTCGCAATTGCTCGGCGCGCGCCTGGGCATCGGTCACCTGTTCAGGCGTCAGCCCGGCCCGCGACGCCAGTTCGGCGGCCTGCGTCCAGTTGTTCTGATAGATCAGCAGCGTGGCCAGGTTCACCGCTGCCAGCGAGTCCGATTGTTTGAGCTCCATGGCCGTCAGGAACTGAAAGCGTGCCTGTTCCAGTTTCAGCTGATTGAGGTAGACGACGCCCAGGTCATTACGGATCTTTTCATCGGTCGGTTGCAGCTTGCTGGCCATCAGCAGGTGTTGCTGTGCCAGCGCGTTGTCACCACGCGCCGCAGCCAGTTGCCCGAGGCCATGCTCACCCTCGGCTGCCCGGCAGGTGCCCAGCAGGCTGCGGTACAGAGGCTCTGCCTCGTTGCTGCCTAATAGCCGCAACACCCGGGCCTTGCGCAAGCGGACTTCGCCCAGGCTGTCGGGCAGGCTTTCCAGGTTGGCAAGGCTGGCATGCAGCCGGCCTTCGTCGGCCATGTTCTGAGCCAGATTCAGGGAGAACTCCTGATCCGAGGTCAGCTTGGGGCACTGGCCCGCCTGAGCCGTGGTCTGCGTCCAGAGGGGGCGACCATCACTGGCGCATCCGCCCAGCAACAGCAGCCCGAGTAGTACGATCACTGGTTTCATTGCAATGCGTCCTTTCGTGCACAGGTAATACCGGGTCAACTGCCCAGTGCGCGGCTTATTGCCATAAATCCGGGCCCGGCCAGCACAATCAGCAGGGCGGGGAACAGAAACACCATCATGACCACCGACATTTTTGCCGAGAGTTTGGAAATGTATTCCTGCAGGCGGGTCAGGCGTCGGTCGTCGATCAGTTGCTTGAGCGTGAGCAGGGACTTCAATGCGCCACCGCCCTGATGAATCAGTTGATTGAGGATCACACAGGTGTCGCTCAGCTCGTCGACGTCCAGCAGGGCTGCGGTTTTTCTCAGTTCTTCGCCCAGTTCCAGGCCGGAATCAACGCGCATCAGCACCACGCGGATTTCCTCGGACAGCACCGGCAACAAGTCTTTGCCTTCGTTGCTGAGCACCCGAAGCGCCTGCTCGACCGCCATGCCGGACTCGAACAGGATGCGCAGCAACGGGATAAAGGTAGAGATTTCCACCACCACTTGTTTCTGACGGCGCCGAGCCACGCTCGCCAGAATCCGCTTGGGCAGCAGATAGCCGGCGCCCAGGGCAAAGATAGGCGCGATGAGCGGTTGCTGGACGCCTTTGAAAAACAGCATCTGGCCGAGGATGGCCACGACCATCAGGCCGACCGGAACGCCGACCTGGCAGGCTGCGAACAACGAGCGTTTACTGGCGCGCCGCCAGCCGATGCGGTTGAGCAATATCTGGGTTTCCGAATCCAGGCTGATGCTGCGTTGACCTATGCGGGTGTCACCGAGCAACCGCAACAGGCTGCCGATGCGGCTCTCGCGGATCACCTGGCCCCTCAAGCGTCTGGCCACCAGGCGTTCATTGCTACGTTGACGGGCTATGCCTGACAACAGCAAAAATGCGGCAGCGGCAAGCATCATGGCGGCGAATAACAGTTCCATCTCAAATGCTCCTCAACATGCGCCACAACACCACGCACCCCGTGACCTGCAGGGCGAAGGCCGCGCTCAGCATGATCTTGCCGCTTTCGTCATCCCACATATGCAGCAGATAGCTGGGATTCACCGCCAGAAAGTAACCAGCCATGCTGATCGGCAGCAGCGCCAGCACCACGGCAGTCATTCGGGTTTCGCCGGTCATGGCGCGCAATTGGCGACCGGCCTGTTCCCGATCACGAATCAGCTTGATCAGGTTTTCCATCAGCTCGCTGGCATTGCCGCCGTAGCGGTGATTGACCCGCAAGCCGATGGCGAACAGGTGAAACTCATCGCGCTCATACAGTTCGGCAAAGTCCCTTGCCGCATCCGGCAGGCTGACCCCCAGTTGTACGTTACGCTCGATCCGGCTCATGCCGTCCTTGAGCGGCTGGTCGGTGGCGTCGATGCCGTGCAGCACGGCGTCGGCCAGGGTTCTGCCGGACTTGAGGCTGCGCACGGTATGGTCGAGCAATTGCGGCAGCTGCTGGATCATGCGGCGCACGCGCACCTCATAGCGCCACGACACGAACACACGCAGTGTCAGAGGCACCGCCAGCAGCACGCTGAGCGCACCGACGACGCCGGCCATTGCGTAGCCGATCAGTATCAGCAGCGCATACAGCGACAAGGCCAGGCCCATGCGTTTGGTCGGCTGTCCCAGCCCGGCGCGCAAAAAGGCCCGATCCAGGTAGCTCCAGCCGGTCTTTTCAGCCACGGGCTGCACTTGCCCGGCCATTAGCCGCTGCCGGACCCGTTCACTGGCTCCCTGATTGAGCGCCAGGTAGAACATGCGAATGGACGCAATAAACAGCAGCAAGGAGATCAGGCCCAGTACCAGAGACGCACTCATGCCGACTCCTTGAGCATGTCAGTAGCCAGGCCGCAGCTTGTCGCCAGCAGCGTGGGCCGCTTCGCGCATGAAACCGACCCCGGTGCGGCGATCAACGCGAAACAGGGTATTGGTGACATAGATGTCATCGCGGATGCCGACCACTTCCACCACTTCACTGACACAGCGGCGCCCGTCAGGCAGGCGCGTCAGCTGGATAATCACATCCAGTGCCGCGCAGACCATCTGGCGCAGGGTCTTTTCCGGGATCAGCCGCCCGGTCAGGCCCACCAGCGTTTCCAGACGCAGCAGGGCATCCTGTGCATTGTTGGCGTGCACGGTACTCATCGAGCCGTCGTGGCCGGTGTTCATCGCCGTCAATACGTCCAGCACTTCGACGCCGCGAATCTCACCGAGGATGATGCGGTCCGGGCGCATCCGCAGCGAGTTGCGGATCAGGTCGCTGGCGCGCACCTCGCCATGCCCTTCGGCGTTGGGCGGGCGGGTTTCCAGGCGCACCACATGCGGGTGACTGAGCTGCAGCTCGGCAACGTCCTCGATGGTCACCAGACGCTGATTGCTGTCGATCAACTGGCTCAGCACGTTGAGCATGGTGGTCTTGCCCGTGCCGGTGCCGCCGCTGACCAGAATGTTGCAGCGTTTGCCGACGGCCTCCTGGAAGAACTCGAAAATCGACTGATCGATGGTCTGCATGGCCACCAGGTCGGCGCTCTTGAGCATGTCCTTGCGGAATTTCCGGATCGACAGGCAAGGGCCGTCCAGCGCAATGGGCGGAATGATCGCGTTGACCCGGCTGCCATCGGGCAGGCGTGCGTCGACCATCGGTGAAGACTCGTCCAGGCGGCGCCCGAGTGGTGCCAGGATGCGTTGCATGACGCGCTCGACGTGGTGCGAATCGATAAAGCGCAGGTCGGTGTGGTGCAGCACGCCGTCGCGCTCGACAAACACCTTGCCTGGCCCGTTGACCAGAATTTCCGTCACCGAGGTGTCGCGCAGCAGCACTTCCAGCGGGCCGAAGCCGGTCAGTTCGTCGACCAGTTCTTCAGCGAGGCGCTCCATTTCGTAACGTGAGATGGCCAGCCGCAGCCGTGCGACGTATTCGGCCACCTTGTCGATGACGAACTGCGCCAGGGCCGGTCGTGAGCCTTCGAGCAGGCTTTTGCCGCTTTCTTCCATGCCGTCGATGATGTAACGGTGCAGCACCAGTTTCAGGCCTTGCCCGTCGTCAGGCTTGCCTTGCGTACGCGATGAGACGCCAAACAGTTTCTCCGCCATTACCGGTTCCCCCACAGTCGAGCGAGCCAGCCCTGATCGGCTTTCTCGCGAGCCTCGGTATGCCGTGCCAGATGCTCGCCAAGCCGCCGCAGCCCGGAGCACAGCGCGTCGCGTGACGCCAGTTCGAACAGTGTCACGCCTTGATTCTTGGCGTTGAGGCGCAGCTCCGGCGCAAGCGGCAGTACCGCCAGCACCGGCAGGCCGAAGGTTTTGCTCACGGTTTCGGAATTGGGCGCGACCGAGCGCTGATAACGATCGACCAGCAGGCCGGCGTGCTGCATTTTCATGCCTTTTTCGCGCCAGTTGTTGAGTACCGTCAGGTTGCGTCGACAGCCCAGCACGCTCTGGTCGGTGTACCAGAGCAACTGATCGCAATGGCTGACCAGCGAGCGCAAGGCTTCGCTGTCGGGCTGACCTACCAGGTTCACCACCACATGCTGAAAATGCTGGCGCAGCGCGCTGAGCAGCATATAAAGCTCGGCGGCACTGGACTGTTCCAGATGATCGTCGGCTTCGCTGTAAGCCAGAATGCGCAGGCCGCTTTCGCTGGTGGTGAAAGCACTGTCGATCAGCGTTGCATCGAGCCTGCGCAAGTGGCGCAGGGCGTCACCGAAGCTGAAGGTCGATTCAAGACCGAGCATCAACAGGCTGTCGCCGCGTGGCAGGCCGAGGTCCAGCAGCAGCGTGCGCTGCCCGCTCTTGTGCACGACCATCGCCAGGTGCGTCGCGATCAAGGCCCCGTCGTCATCACTTTGTACGCCATACAGCACCGACAGGCCGCTCATGTTCGGGTTGGGCGTCACGGCGGGCAGGCGCTTGCTCAGGCGTCTGACCAGACCGGCGACCTCACTGGAGCGAGAGCCATAGGCAACGAAGTCCCTGGCTCCGGCGCGCATGGCATTGAGCACCAGCTGGTTATCCATGCCATCGCCGAGCGCAACGATGGCCAGCATCGGCTTTGCTTCCAGCGCACTTTCGATCAGGGCGCTCTGGGTCATCAAATGCTCACGGTCGAGCCCGACGAACACCACGCTGGCGAACGTCACGTCCACCAGCGCGAGCAGGTCGTCGAGGCTGCCGGTACCGGCACTGACCACCTGGCCCAGCGAACCCAGAGCACTTTGCAGCCACTCCAGGTCGGTGTTGTTACGGGTGATTGCCAGAAAGGTCTGGCTCAGGCTCTGGCTCATTTGGATAACCCGTCGCGGCGGTCGAAATCGCCGTTTTCCAGAAAATACAGGCGCGGGAAGCTCGGGTCATAGGTGCGCAGTGCCTCACCCGGCAGCGACGGCAGCCGGGCGTTGGCGGCCAGTGGCTGGACCAGATGCGGAGTGACGATCATCAGCAGTTCGCGCTCGTCGCGCTGGATTTGCGAGCTGCGGAAAAAGGCACCGAGAATCGGGATGTCGCCGAGGCCGGGAAACTTGTCCACCGAACCGCTGTTGCTGGAACTGATCAGGCCGCTGACCACGAAGCTCTCGCCGTCGGCAAGCGCAATGCTGGTGTCGGTACGGCGGATGTTCAGCGCTGGCACGGTGGTCCCGGCGATGGTGATACCGGCCGAGAAATCCAGCTCGCTGACTTCCGGCGCGACCTTCAGCAGAATCCGGTCGCGGCCCACGACAGTCGGGGTCAGGGTCAGGCGCACGCCGAACTCCTTGTACTCGATGGAGATACCGTTGCCTTCACCGTTGGGCACCGGCACCGGGAATTCGCCGCCGGCCAGGAAGCTCGCGCTTTGCCCGTTGAGGGCGACCAGGCTGGGGCGTGCCAGGGTGTAGGCGTAGCCGCTGTTTTCCATGGCGTTGATCATGCCCAGCACCTTGCTGCTGCCACCGCCCCAGACGATATTGAAATTGCTGTTGTTCAGCGGAATGTTTGACCTTGTACCGCTGACGGTGCCTGGCGTGACGTTGACACCCGGCACTGTGCCGGGCGCGCCGAACAGAAAGTTGTTCGAGCCCTTGCCGAATATCGAGGTACTGGCTTCCTTGAGCTTGGTGCGGCTGACTTCGATAAAGCGAATGTCGGTCTGCACCTGGCTGGGTAACTGCGCATCGGCAGACGGCGCGGTGACGCTTTCAACCATGGCGGTCGTCGCCCGGCCACGCACGAAGACCATGCTCTGGCGCGGCGCGCTTGCGCAGGCCGTCCAGACCATCAGACTGGTCGTCCCCTGTGCGACGCCGGTCAACAGAAAACCGTCGGTGCCGTTGACGTGCACGTCGGCGATTTTCGGATCACCCACGGCGATGCGGGTGATGGGTACCGCAGAGCGGACCTCCTGTTGAATGCCCTGGTCGATTTCCACGGCCGCCGGCATCGCGGCAAGGCCGGCACAACTGCCCGAAGCGGCCCACGCGCCTGGCGCGCACAATGTCGCGATGGCTAACGCCAGCAAACGGGGTTTTATAACTGGCACGGAACAACAGCTCATCAAATGCAATCCTTGCTCAATCAGGGAGTTTGTTGCGTGATCTGGTTACCGCGTATGACCTCGACAGCGCGAGACGTACGAGGGGTTGCGCCTGCTGTTGGCGCGCTGGCCGGCCCCAGGCTCAGTTGTCTGAAGCTGACCAGTTGGCGGTTGGCTGAATCGAGTCGCTCGGCAGCGTCAGGGCCGCTGGCTTCGTTGGCCCAGTAATCCTGCAGGTTGCCCTCGTCGGCGCTGCGCACGGCCAGACGCAGGACACCGGTTTGCGACGCCAGCATCAGGCGCGCCACCAGGGCCTGCGGCACCGCGACCGTGACGGTTCGCGCGTTGATTCGCTGCTGCTCCTGTTTGAGGCGTTCGTCAGCGTTGAGGTCCTGCACCGGTTTGCCGTTGCGGTCCGGACCGAGCAGCGCGCCAACGCCGAGAATGCGCAGGGCAGGCACCACGACCTGGCTCGACCGATTCGGATTGCTCACGTCCTCAGGCAGGTAAAGCAGCACATCCACGTAGTCGCCGGGGCTGAGTTGCCCGGAGGCGCCCGTCACTTCATCGACCTGTAACGCCAGGGCCCGCTCGTGTGGCCGAATCATCCGCGCCAGGGTGCCGCCTGTGTCGAAGCTGCTCTCGGTGAGCCAGCTCCCGGCGGTCAGCGTGCGCCAACTGCTGCGCCCGACGATCTTGTCGATGGCTTCAAAGCTGCCGGGTGGGGCGACCTTGAGGCGCTCGATGGTCAGGTCATCGGCCGTGATTGCGGTGTAGGCAGGGATATCCCTGGCCAACACCACGACGTTGTGACGCAGAGCGTCCTCGACGGGAGGAGTCGGCGCAGGCGGGATGGTTTGTTCGGTGGTTACAGGTGGCGCCGATGGTGGGGGTTCAACAGGCACCTCAGTTGGTCTGCCGACAACAATTCCCAGATATCCAGCGATTAACGCACCCAGCAAAAACAGTACAGCGAGCACCATGGTGACACGACTGCTCATGGCAAGTTTCCCTTTGTCATCGCAGGATATTCTCGAACCGGTGCATCAACTTTAAACACAGCAACGGTGAACGGCATAACGGCTTTTAATGACATTAGCGCATTCATTCAAAAGCGCCATTGTGCTTTGGTATATAAGGGTTTTTTACTGACGAGACGCCGTTTGAGTCCTTTGTTTTTTTGGGGAGTGTAGGGACTATAACTTTCCGGTTAATACTTTGTTGCGATTGTGGGTTTATGGATTGCAGACAATGCTGGAGGGGCACACAGTTTCGCATGTGTCATGCATGTTCGCGTCTCGGAGGCGCAAGGAGAAATGAGATGTTCCTGACCAAGATTTATGTAGGCGCTTATACCCGGATCAGTTGTTTTTTGAGGGATCGTGAGGCGGCGTCAGGTATTGAATACGCTTTGGTAGCGGCGATGGTTGCCGTGGCGTTGATTGCTTTTGTTCCAACGATCAGCGCAAGTGTGGGGGCGATTTTCACAAAGATTCAGACTGCCTTGACGGGTACTACGACAGGGGCCTCTACACCTGCTGCGGGGTAGTCTATGATTGCGACATGAGTTCACCCTGTTGAGAGAACCACATGGCTGTCCACCCCATCCGCCAACAACTGCTTCTGGTTGATGACGAAGAGGACGCAAACGAGGAATTGGCAGAACTGCTCGAAGGTGAGGGGTTCTGCTGTTTCACGGCGTCTTCCGTCAAGATGGCCTTGCACCAGTTGACCCTCCATCCGGATATCGCGCTGGTGATCACTGACCTGCGGATGCCGGAGGAAAGCGGCATCCAGCTGATCCGTCACCTGCGCGATCACACCTCACGCCAGCATTTGCCCGTTATCGTCACTTCCGGCCATGCCGACATGGATGACGTCAGCGACCTGCTGCGCCTGCACGTGCTCGACCTGTTTCGCAAGCCGATCTATCACGTGCGTTTGCTGGAAACCCTCAACAACCTGTTTCCCGAGCCGAAGATCTTTCAGGTTCAGTGACGACAGACTCGCGCCCTGCAGCATGCTCACGCTGGAGTATGGGCACGAAGTCAAAGGCCTATCGTTCCTCACGCACAGCGTTGGAATGCCTTTCTTGACGCTCTGCGTTCACTCCACCACGCTGAATTCAACCCGCGCCGTCTGACCGCTTTCGTCCAGCACGCTTAACTGATAACGCCCCGGTTTGCTCAGGGTGGGGGTGAAGTCTTGCCGGGTGTCGGTATCTGCCAGAGGTTTGCCATCGATAAACCACCAGCGGTGGCCGCTGCCGCCGAGCGCCGAGAGCGTGAGGCGTAAAGTCTCACCACTGGCGGCAGGCAGGCGCAGGTTGTCGCCTTCACGTACACCGACAATGCTCAGCGGGGGCGCCAGGGTCAGGTTCTGCGGTGGGCAATCCGGGTCAGCGGGTGGCAGGCGAGCATCGCGTCGCTCTGCTCTGGGCAGCCAGGGCTCCAGAGGCGCAGGCCACAGCGCGATGTCCTGCGCTCGGGCGTCCGGGCAATTGGCCGCGACGCGCAGCCCCTTGGCATTGACCCAGACACGCTCCTGCAAACCCAGCCCGAGCGGTTGGTCGGCCGCTTGCAGGGTGGGTGGCGTGGTGCCGTCCAGCGTCCAGGCGAAGCGTTGGCGCCGGCAATTGGGGGCGCTTTTGCTCATCGGTTGACCCAGTGGCCAGCAGATGGCGGCTACACCGACGTTCAGCGGCACGGGTTGCATCGGTGCGGCGATCCCGCGCTGGCTGTCGCGATTGACCAGTACATCGTGCACCTGAAGCATCAGCGGCGCTGACGAAGCCAGCCCGAACTGCCCTGGCACCGGTGTGCCATCCGGTCGACCGATCCACACACCGACCAGAAAGCGCGGTCCGACGCCAATCGCCCAGGCATCGCGGAAGCCATAGCTGGTGCCGGTTTTCCAGGCCAGTTGCGGGCGCTGTACCAGCTCAGCGCGCGGGTCGATGTCCGGGCGCGACTGACCACTGAGAATGCGGCGAATGATCCACGCAGCGCCCGGTGACATCATGCGCCGTTCACGCAGTCGGTCCTGCGGTTGCAGTCGAACATCGGCACTGCGCCCGCCGCGCGCGAAGGCGCTGTAGCCTGTCACCAAGTCCTCCAACCGAGTGCCTGCGCCGCCAAGAATCAGTGCCAGGCTGGGCTCGGCCAGCGGCGGCAGGGTCAGGGGGACGCCGCCATTGCGCAGTTCGGCGGCGAAGCGCTTCGGCCCGTAGACCTCCAGCAATTGCACGGCAGGCAGGTTGAGGGACATCGACAGCGCCGAACTGGCTGCCACCGGTCCGCCGAAGCCGCTCGAAAAGTTGCCCGGTCGATAGTCGCCATAGCGCCGCGGCACATCCTGCATCAGCGATTCGGAGTGGATCAGCCCGGCGTCCATGGCCATGCCGTACAGGAACGGCTTGAGCGTCGAGCCCGGCGAACGCAAGGCGGTGACCATGTCCACATGGCCGAAACGCTTGGCGTCTTTGATGTCCACCGAGCCCACGTACGCGCGTACGGCCATGTTCTCAGCCTCGACCACCAGAATCGCTGCCGACGTTCGCTCCGGAAGGCGTGCGCGCCAGCCTATCAGCAGGTCCTCCATGCGTCGTTGCAGTGAGGCGTCCAGCGTGGTGCGGATCAGTGGCGGGCTGTTGGGTCGATTCAGGCGTCGGGCCAGCAGCGGCGCCAGGCTCGGTTCCTGTCGCGGCGCCAGCCATAAAGGCTCTTCCAGTGCTTCGTTCACGCTTGCTTGCGGCCACACCTGAAACTCGGCCAGACGTCTCAACACCTTGTCGCGGGCCTGTTGCGCGCGCTGCGGGTGGCGATCAGGACGCAGGCGGCTAGGCGCCTGTGGCAGCACCGCCAGCAATGCCGCCTCGGCGCGGGTCAGGTTTTGCGGCGACTTGCCCAGGTAGGCCCAACTGGCGGCTGCGACCCCTTGCAGCGTGCCGCCGAACGGGGCGCGATTGAGGTATAGACTGAGGATCTGATCCTTGGACAGGTGCCACTCAAGTTGCAGCGTGCGCCACAGCTGGCGAAGCTTGCCGGGTAGCGTACGTGAATGCGGATCGAGCAACCGCGCCACTTGCATCGACAGTGTGCTGCCGCCCGAGACTACACGGGCACCGCTGAGGTTTTGCCAAGTGGCGCGCAACAGCGCCAGCGGGTTCACCCCGGGATGGCTGTAGAACCAGCGGTCTTCGTAGGTCAGCAGTGCTTCGAGGTAGTAGGGCGAGACCTGCTCGCTGCTGACCGGATAGCGCCATACGCCATTGGCATCGGCGAAGCGCCACAGTGGTGTACCGTCCTCGGCCAGCACAACGCGAGCCAGATCGTCCCTGGGCAGTGGCAGCGGCCAGAGTCGGTCAGCCAGCCAGAGGAGGGCGATCAGCAGCACGATTGCGCCCGCCAGCCACTTGAACGTTCGCCGCAGGCGCAGAAGAAATTCAGGTTTCAACGCAAAGAGCCTTTATGATCCACGGAACCTGACACGCATTGCGACAGCCAAAGCGGACAGACCATTTTCTTCACGACCCCAATCAGGACGTACATATGCAGGTAGAAGGCTTTTTTGAATGGCTCGGGCAGGCCATCGGCGCGATCATTCGCTTCTTTGTCGACGGTCTGGCGTGGTTGTTCAACGGGTTTACCCATGCCGGGGGAAATTTTGTCGATGGCTTGTCTCGCACGCTGGGCATGGACACCTCGCTGATCAGCATCATCGCACTGGTCATCGGCCTGATGCTGCTGTACTCGGCGGTTCGCGCCTTCATGCGCGCTTCGATCATCCTTGGCATCATCTGGCTGGCGCTGGGCCTCTGGTTGCTGAGCTGGATCATTCATTGATGCGTTGAAGGCTAACCCGCCGCCATGGCGGGTGAACGGGGCGACGCCTTCGCGAGCAAGCTCGCTCCCACTGGATCTGCGGTGTGTCGGGGCAGTTGTGTATGGTGCCTCGATCGTTTCTGTGGCGCACATCTGAGACACTTTTTACTTTTGTAGGAGCGAACTTGTTCGCGAAGGCTCTGGTACGGGCGATACATCTTCAGCGGATGTACCGGCCCTTTCGCGAACAGGTTCGCTCCTACTGGATCTGCGGTGTGTCGGGGCAGTTGTGTATGGTGCCTCGATCGTTTCTGTGGCGCACATCTGAGACACTTTTTACTTTTGTAGGAGCGAACTTGTTCGCGAAAGCTCTGGTACGGGCGATACATCTTCAGCGGATGTACCGGCCCTGTCGCGAACAATGCGGATCGCCGCCCCGGTCGCTCCTACTGGAGCTGTGGTGTGTCGGGCCATTTGCGAGCGAGCTTGCCCTAACTGTCACGCATTCCAGTCAGTAATCGATCATTTCCCCTTCACCACCATCTGCGCTGGCGCTTCGCCCAGGGCTTGCCAGTTCGGGCGGTACATGGATTCGACCTGCGGCGGCGGTACGCGGTAGGTGCCCGGGGTGACGGCTCGCGCCAGGTAGAGCAGGTGCACGGTGCTGCTGCCGTCGATGTCCAGGGCTGCCACGTAACGATCGCCGCGATATTCCTGATGCTTGATCCCGGCGTTTTCCATCGACTCACGGATGGTTTTCACCTCCTCGCTGGCGTCTTCCAGACTCGCCGCGCTTTGCGCCAGGTTCTGGTTTTCCAGCTCCAGGCCCGCAGGCAGCAGGTCTACCACCAGCGCGTCCGGCACGCGCTGTTTGGCACCGATCTCCAGGTGCACCAGCACCAGTTGCCCGGTTTTCAAGGCGCCAATGTTCAGTGGTGCGCCGCTCAGGTTCAGGTACTCGCGGCGAATGCTCAGGTTTTCGCCACCCGCCGCAGGCGCCTGGGTGGGATAACCGGAGACGGTCAGTTGCTGGTAAAGCGCTTCGCTGCTCTGGTTGTGTACCGAAAGCGGCGAGGCCAGCAGCGAACCGTCCAGCTTGAGACCCGGCTGTTTGTTGCTCAGCTCGCGGGTTTGAGTGCCGCTGGCGATGCTGGCGGTCCAGTCCTTTTCCGCTTTGCCCAGCAGGTTGCGGCCAGCCATGAACAGTGCATTGCTTTCCTGCGTGGACAGGTAACGATTGGCGGCCACCTCATCGGCCAAGGCGAACAGGCGCTCATCACGCTTGTCTTTGGCGAGGTCGTTTTCTTCCAGCAGTGCCAGTATCAACGCCTGATCACGCAGTGAACTGCCGTAGTCAGCCAGCCATTCATTCTTGCGGCTGGCGGCCAGACCCGCCAGCAGGGCCTGGTCGGCGCGGGGTTTGTCGCCCATTTTCTCCAGCGCGACTGCCAGTTGCACCAGCGGCAGGCCGGAGCGCGCATCACTGCGGCGGTCGAACAGGCTGCGCAAGGCCGCGAGCGGTGCCTGCTGACTGCGTGACAGCACCAGCCCGGCATAGGCTTGCACAGCGAGGCGCGTATGTTCGGCGTTCTGGCTGTAATTGACCTGAATCTGGCCGGCATCCTGCAGATAACGCAGCAGGCGCTCGCTGGCTTTCTTCAGCGCATCCGGCGGCACGGCAAAGCCCTGATCGCGGGCGCGCAGCAGGAAGTCGGTGACATAGGCCGTCAGCCAGTATTCCTCGTCGCTGTCCGAGCCCCACAGGCCAAAACTGCCGTTGTAACGTTGCATGCCCAGCAGTCGCTCGATGCCGATCTCGACCTTGCGCTTGCGTTCGGCATCCGTTTCACCGGTCAGGCCCAGGCGCTTGAGGGTTGCGGCATCGGCATACAGCGACGGGTACAGGCCGCTGGCGGTCTGTTCCAGGCAGCCGTAAGGATAGGCTTTCAGTGCGCGAATCTGTTCGCCGAGGTTCAAGGGCGGAAGGCTCGACAACGACAGCAGCGCCTCACGACCGGCCGGTTCGAATGCTTCCAGCGCGCCCTCCGGCAGGCTCCAGGGCTGATCATTGAGGGTGGCGCGATAATGCTTGAGCATCGCCGGGTAGGCAGGACGCACACCGACGGTCCATTCGCGGGTGAAGGCCGGCAGGTTTTCGCCCGGCAGGTCCAGACCTTCGACCAGTACCTTGATCTTGCCCTGACCCAGGCCGCCCTGCGCCAGCACCGGAATCTTCAGGGTGACGCGCTGGCCGTCCTTGAGCTGCAAGGGCTTGCTCTGCTCGCCGCCCGGAAGGCTCAACTGGCCCTCAGCGCTGATGTTCACGTCCAGCTTCTGCGCCTTGCCCGACAGGTTGGAGACGTCCAGCGCCACGCTGGTCTGGTCACCACCGGCGAGAAAGCGCGGCGTCGACAGTTCGGCGATGATCGGCGCGGCAACCACGGTTTTCGCCTCGGCCATACCATAGCGGTCTTCGGTCCAGGCTTGAGCCATGACGCGCAGCTCGCCGTTGAAGTCCGGGATATCGACGCTGACTTCACCTTCACCGGCGTCATTGAGCGTCACCGGCGCACTTTGCAGCGCCACGATGGTGACGCTGGTGTCCGGACGTTTGCCGCCCTTCGCCAGTGCATCGCCACCGAACGCCATGCTTGCCAGGCGCCCCTGACCGGCTTCGATCAACTGACCGTAGATGTCCAGTTGGTCTGCGCCGTACTGCTTGCGGCCAAACAGGCTGGCAAACGGATCGGGCGTCGCGTAGCTGGTGATATTGAGGATGCCGACGTCCACCGCCGACACCAGCACATGGACCTGTTTGGGTACGCTGCCGTCAGCATTTTTGGCGGCGACCTTGAGGGTCAGCGGTTGTCTGGGGCGCATTTTCTCCGGCGCGGTGAGCGTCAGCGCCAGCTTGCGCTGCGCCCGGTCCAGCGGCAGGTGCAGCACACCCACGGCGCGCTTGGGTGTGACATTGGCCTTGCGTTCACCGGGGCGTATCACCAGAGCGGTGACGTACAGGTCGTGGCGCGCCCATTTTTTGTCCAGCGGGATGTCATACGATTTGCCTTCGGCAGGCACGTCGATTTCCTGCCACCACAGCGGGCCTTCACTGGACTCGATCAGCAGATAACCCTTGCCCGCAGCCGGCGGGGTGACAGTGACTTTAGCGGTGTCGCCATCGTTGTAGGCCGGCTTGTCCAGCGCCAGCTTGACCTGATCCGGCCTGACCGCGCCGCCGTCAGTGTTGTCCTGCCAGCGATAACCGGCCCAGAAGCGCAGGCTGCTGACCATTCCGGTGGACGGGTCTTCCACCTCGACACGGTAAGGACCCCATTCGACCGGGAAGCTGACCCTGGCGGTGGCGTCCTTGGTGATGCTGACGGTCTCTTCGTTCAGGTTGAGGAATTTCTCATTGAAGTGGTAACTCCAGCCGTCGTCGGCCGAGTAGTTCCAGTAGTAATCGCGACGCTCGCGGATCAGCCGGACTTTCACGTTGTCAGCCGCCAGCTTGTTGCCCGCCGCGTCGGCCATGACGATTTCAAAATCGGCCGGGCCGTCGCCATTGGTCTGCGCTTCGCCCTTGGCTTCGTCGTCGTAGTCGTCATTGCCTGCGCTGCTGCCGAACAGGGCACGCACGCCGGGCAGCTGTTCGGCCGGCCAGATGGGCTGCACCAGACGACGGGTGATCGGCCGCCCGCCGGACTCTTGCAGGCTGGCTTGCAGAATCAGTTGCAGCGGCGATTTGGCCTGCGCCCACTCGCTCTGTACGGCGAGCGTTGAATGACCTTCGGCATCGAGGGTGACGGGTTCAAGCTCCAGATCATGCTTGAGGTCTTCCTCGGTGATCGAGCCGAACTGATAGCCCGGCAGCTTCGGCACCGCCTCGCGCAGCGGGCGGACATAGACCTGGCCGGTCAGCGTATTGCCCGAAGCCGGGGCGCCGTACAGGTAGCGGCCAGTGATATCGAATTGCGGGTTGTCAGCAGGCGCCACCGGCGTGTCGCTGCCCTTGAGCTCCAGCGCCAGACGCTCAGGCAGGAAGTCCTCGACCTTGAACTCGTAGAGCTGCGGTTTGCCGTCGCCCAGGTCGAACACCAGTTGCCAGCGTCCGGTGGGGGCCTCGTCGGCAAGCGGCAATTGATACTGGTAGAAACCGTTGCTGTCGGCTTCCCAGACGAATTTGCGGCTGACCTGATCATCGGGACGGCGCACTTCGACGGTGATGGGCTGCGGCTTGACGGTGTTGCCGTCGCTGTCGCGCAGCAGGCCGTTGAGCAGCACGGTTTCGCCGGGGCGATACAGGTCGCGCGGGCCGAAGATGAAGAATTGCAGGGGGTGAGCCTGCGGGCCGGAGATATCGAATTCGGCCAGGTCCAGCGCCGAGCTGTTGAGGCGCAGCATGCTGGTCTGTTCGTCCTTGTGCGCCAGTACCACGGCAGCCTTGGCCGGCAATGGCAGTTGCGCGTGGCCGTCGCTGTCGGTCTTGCCCTGGGCGACGACCTTGCCGTTGTCGTCATACACATCGACGCTGATATCACTCAGCGCCTTGCCACCCTCGAGCGCTTGCGTGAAGACGTCCAGACGGTTGCTGTAACGGTGCACCGACAGGCCGATGTCACTGAGCGTCAACAGGGTTGCTGGCTGCGAGTAGCTGTAGGTGCCCGAGGCGCGCATCACCGCCAGATAAACGCCTGGCTGTTGCAGGGGCTTGATACCGGCAATCGGCAGCAACAGGGTTTCGCGGGTGTTGCGCGCGGGCTTAAGGTCGAAGCGGCCGCTGTAGACCAGTTCGGCCATGGGCAGCAGTTCTTCGGAACTGTAGCTGGACAGGCTCGACGCGCCGTCCCACTGGGCGAGGAAGTTCGGCATCGAATCGGGTTTGATGCGGAAGAACTCGACATCCACCTTGTCGACGTTCAGCGCGATCACCGGCATGCCCTCGGCCAGACGGGTCGGCAGCAGGCTGCCACGGCTGGCGAAACCGACAGAGGGCTGCAGGTCGCGGGTTTCCAGGCGGCTGATGTATTCGGCGGCGAGTTTGGCCTTGTTGACGGCCAGCAACCCGGCATCGACGGTCAGGACCAGTTTGCGCTGCGGCTCCAGGTGGCGCAGGCGCAATTCCATGAGGTTATCCGACAGTTCCCAGGCACCGTCGACCTTGCCGCTCTTGCTGTCCACCAAGTGAAGTTTTTCGTCGAATTTCTGCTCGGGGTCGAGCGGTACCGAGAAGCTTACCGACAGCGTGCTTGCGCCGTCGACCTGGATTTCCGAGACATCGATGACCGTCAGTTCACGGCCTGTGTAGCGCTTGCTCAGCGCGGCGAGGTCGACTGCGGGTTTGGGCTTCGTGTCGGTGACCGTTGCCTGGGTCGTGGGTGCCGCGGCGGGCGCGGGTTTATCCGTGGAAGAAGAATCACAGGCGCTCAGCAGCGCAAGCGCGCAAGCCAGAAACAATCCTTTGTTTAGCATGGGGGCACTCATCGGCAACGGTAGAGAGGATGCGACTATATAACAGTCGTGATGACAAGTATTACTGTCAGATTGACCAGTAAGGTCATCTATCGAACGGACTGACTATCGTGCCTATGCTCCGCGTTGGCATGCAGTGGGTGACGCAGAGCGTCACGAAATGCATTCCCAGGCTGGAGCGTGCGCAACGATAACGCCGCAGCTTTCGAGGCATGAGTACCCTTTCCGGACGTATCGAAACGCTGGGACACCCCGCGTTTGATCTGGCTACAATGCCCGCCTTGCCGGGAGTTCTCATGTCTACGTTGCTCACTGACTGGCGTCATCGCTCAACCCATCGTCGTGTCTGGGCGCTGGCGACGCCGATGATTCTGTCGAATATTTCCGTGCCGCTGGTGGCGCTGGTCGACAGTGCGGTGATCGGTCATTTGCCCCACGCCCATCAGCTGGGCGCCGTGGCGGTGGGCGCGACGCTGTATACCTTTCTCGCCTGGGCCATGGGCTTTCTGCGCATGGGCACCACCGGGTTTGCCGCGCAGGCGGCAGGGCGCAGTGACAGCGCTGCGTTGCGGCGGATTCTGTTGCAGGGGCTGCTGCTGGCTGTCGGGCTGGCGTTGTTGCTGGGTGTGATCGCCTTGCCGTTCAGCCATCTGGCGCTGACGATGATGCAGCCGTCTGCCGATCTGCAGCAAATGACCCTGGATTTCTTCCATACCCGACTGTTCGGCCTGCCTGCGGCGCTGGCCAGTTATGCGCTGGTCGGCTGGTTTCTGGGTGCGCAGAACGCTCGGGCGCCACTGGCGATTCTGCTGGTGACCAATGCCGTCAACATCGTGCTCAATCTGTGGTTCGTCATGGGGCTGGACTGGGGCGTGGTCGGCTCGGCGCGTGCTTCGGTACTCGCGGAGTGGACCGGCGTGGTGCTCGGTCTGCTGCTGGCACGCAACACCTTGCGCGCCTGGCCGGGCCGGATTGTCTGGTCGGCCTTGCGGCTGTGGAGCAACTGGCGGCCCTTACTGGCCGTCAACCGGGACATCTTTCTGCGCACGCTGGCGCTGCAATCGGTGATGTTCCTGATCACCGTGCAGGGCGCTCGCCTGGGGGATGCGACGGTTGCCGCCAATGCCTTGCTGCTCAATGGCCTGCTGTTGACTGCCCATGCCCTGGATGGGCTGGCGCATGCGGTCGAAGCGCTGTGCGGGCATGCCATCGGCGCACGGGACCGGGATACGTTGCGACGCTCTCTGGTGGTCGCGGGGGGCTGGTCACTGATTTCCAGCGTAGTGTTTGCGCTGTTCTTTCTGGTGGCCGGGCAGGGCTTCGTCAGCCTGCAGACCGATATTCCGGAAGTGCGCGCCACCGCGATGACGTATCTGCCGTATCTGGCGCTGATGCCATTGTTGGCCGTGTGGAGCTACCTGCTGGACGGCCTGTTCATCGGTGCCACCCGTGCGCGGGAAATGCGTAACGCGATGCTGTTCAGCGCAGCGGGCATCGCGCCATTGGCTTATCTGGCTTCCAGCCACGGCAACCACGCCTTATGGCTGACGTTCCTGGCTTTTACCCTGTTGCGCGGCCTGAGCCTGGGGACCATTGCCTGGCGGCTGACACGCAGGGACGGCTGGTTCGTTCACTGAGCCTTTGGCCCGGTTGCGTTCTTTTCGGATGCCGTTTGCGGCGTGTGCCTGACGAACATGTCCACCTCATCGACCACAGGGGCCAGACCGCTCAGCAATCTGGCGAATGCGCCGACCAGCGTGCCGTGATTGGTGCGTGAGAAATACAGGTCGCGCACCGGCACGCCGGCTTCACGCAACGCCCTGGCCAGGCCACCGGTGTTGCGCTTGGGGTTGACCAGCGAGTCGGTGTGCGAGGCCATCAGCAGTGCCGGTGGCGCGCTGGACGTGACGTGATTGATGGGTTGCGAATCCAGCGGGGAATTGGGGAAGAAGAACACTGGCTTCACGTCCGGGTTCTCGATGGGCAGGAAGTCATAAGGCCCTGCCAGCCCGATCCAGCCGCTGAGGATGGAGGGCGACAAGCCTTCGCGCGCCAGCCAGCGCGGGTCGAGCGCGAGCATTGCGGCGTTGTAGGCCCCGGCGCTGTGGCCCATCACGTACAGGCGGCTCGGGTCGCCCCCGTAGGTGTTTGCATGTTTGTGTGCCCAGGCCAGCGCCTTGGCCGAGTCTTCCAGAAAGCTTGGGTAATGTACCTGTGGATACAGCCTGTAGTCGGCGATAACCACCACCATGCCTCGTGCGGCCAGCGCTTCGCCGACGAACGCGTAATCAGCCTTCGAACCGCTGTTCCAGCTGCCGCCGTAGAAAAACACCACGACCGGTGCCTTGGCCGGTTTCGCCTTGGGCGTGTAGACATCCAGCGTATTGCGTGGATCCGGCCCGTACGCCAGGTTGTAGACATGATCGACAGGGCCGCTCGGGTTCAACGTATTGAGCAGCTTCAAAGGCGAGCAACCGGACAGCGCTGCCAGTACGGCGCCGGTCATCAGTGTCAGGAAAATCACTCGGATCATAGCGGAGAGGCTCTGGAAGGTAAGTCGGATATGCCTGAGACCGTCACGCTTCGTCCCAGTGCCGCACAGTTGCTGCTACGTCATTCACTGCTGCGCGGATCACTCGATGGGCTGGCAAAGCTGACGCGCGGGCTGCTCAACGTGAGGCCACTGTCGTCGATCTGTACCGTGCTCGCTCCGGCATCGACTGTCAGTGTGCTGCCTTCAGCCAGTTCCAGGCGGGTCCCGTCCGCCAGTTGCAGTTGTCGGTCTGGCCCGGTGATCACCTGCCAGTCGAGGTGCATCTCAACATTATCGGCACGTGCTTGATCATTCCTGCGACCATCTTTGTCTGCCAGCGCTGACAAACAGCCGGTAATCTGCGGCGGGCGGGTATCGTCTGCGCAAAAGCTCACAATCACTGCCATGCCACCCCGACATTCGATGTCCAGCCCCGCAGCCAGATGCAGCCAACAGCCGGCGTCGGGGCCCTCGGGGCGTTGCCACTCCCATTCGAGGCGAACATGCACCCGGCCTGACGCATCGGTCCTGGCCGGTTCGCCGTCGCGACCGCTGATCCAGCCACGCTGCAGTGGCGCAATGGCGGGGCGCGGTGCCGGGACAGGTGTTTTGAATCCGGCTTCCCGGGGGATGGCACCAAAGACCAACTCGTGGCGGCGACGCGAGTGGACGAAATGGTAGTGAATGCCTTCTTCTGCGCACAGCCGCTGGACCAGTTGCAGGTCGGACTCCTGGTACTGCACGCAGCTTTCGCGCTCGCTGCATTGCGTCTGCTGGGCAAAGCGGAAGCAGTGCTGCAAACCATGTTCTTCCAGCACCTGGGCGATGATCCGCGTGGCGGTCATGTGCTGAAAGATACGTGAGTGGTGGCGTAGCCCGAGGCAGGCCAGTCGAGGTCCCATCAGCAGCGTGTAGCAGGCCGGGCCGGGGTGGTAATGCTTGCGGGTCGCGCCGTGAATCTGACCGTGAAAGCCTTGCCCATGAAATCCGGGCTCGCTACCGCAGCTCAGCCAGGCAGGTTTGTACATCAGGCTGGTCAGGTCCAGATCGAAGCCGTCGCCGAGGATTTCCAGCTCGATGGCATACGGCTGGCTGATCGCTTCGGTTGCGCTGAACGATACGACGCTGAAACGGCGCTGCAGGCGGGCAATCTCCAGATGAAGGAATGGCGCGCTGGCGGGGTCGGACATGGAGGGCTTCTCTACCGGGAATGCGACCGCGGATTCTCGCGCAGAAGCCGGGCAGGGTAGAGGTCTGCAGGTAGAACAGGACGTTGCCTACAGCAAGTGTTGGCGGGGGATTACATCGAGTGGGGGCTGTATGAGTGCGGAGCATGGGGGGCGGTGGTTACGGGCACCTCTCGTTCCTCACGCTCCGCGTCACGAACTGCATGCCAATGCGCAGCATTGGCACGATAAGCAGTTAGATCTGGCTCCGCGCAACGATCAGGACGACAGGTACGACGAGCGGGTCAGCCCCAGGCGCAAGGCATCGAGGAAGTAGGTGCGCTCGCGTGGGGTGATCTTGGCGCTGGCGACCTTGTCCCGGTAATGGGTCATCAGTTCTTCCGGCGACAGGTGCACGTAGCGCAGCATGTCTTCGATGGTGTCGTGGGTTTCGATGCCTGCGTGGTAAACGCTGCCGTCCGGGTTCTGGTAGATGTTCACCGAATCGGTATCACCGAACAGGTTGTGCATGTCGCCGAGAATTTCCTGGTAGGCACCCACCAGGAAGATCCCCAGCAGATAGTCTTCGCCTTCGTTCAGCGAATGCACCGGCATGCTGGTCTCGATGCTCTGCTCGTCGACGTACTGCTTGATCTTGCCGTCCGAATCGCAGGTCAGGTCCTGCAGCACGGCGCGGCGCACCGGCTCTTCATTCAGGCGGTGCAGGGGCAGAATCGGCAGCACCTGGCCAATGGCCCAGGTGTCCGGCAGGCTCTGGAACACCGAGAAGTTGCAGATGTACTTGTCGGCCAGCTTGTCGTTGAGCTCGTCCAGCACCTGACGATGCGAGCGTTGACGGGCTTTCAGCGAGTTGTACAGGCGACGGCAGACGGCGAAGTAGCATTGCTCGCCCAGCGCCTTTTCCGACAGGCTGATCTTGCCATCGGCGTACTGGGCCGCGATGTCGCTCATGTAGTGCGTGGCGCGCCAGTAGGTTTCGGTGACCATCTCGATGTCAGTCGGGCCCAGCAGGTCGACCAGCCATTGCACGGTTTCCGGCAGGCTGGCCTTGTCGGCGATTTCCGGGACTTCGTCGTTGTGTTTTTCGACGTCGGTCACCTGCACCACCAGCATGGCGTGGTGGGCGGTCAGCGAGCGGCCGCTTTCCGAGAAGATATGCGGGTGCGGCAGGCTTTGCGCGTCGCAGAATTCCTTGAGCATGCCGACCACGACGCCTGCATAGTCGTCCATGTCGTAGTTGATCGAGCTGGCGTTGCGCGAGTGCGTACCGTCGTAATCGACCCCCAGACCACCCCCGACATCGATGTAATCCACCGGCAGGCCGAGCTTGCGCAGTTCGCCGTAGTAACGGATCGCTTCCTTGAAACCGTGCTGATAGTCGGCCAGGTTGGCGATCTGCGAGCCCATGTGGAAGTGCAGCAGGCGGATGCCCTGATCCAGGCCGGCCTTGCGGAAACGCTCGACCACCGACAGCAATTGCGCGGCCGACAGACCGAACTTGGATTTCTCGCCACCGGTATCCGCCCATTTGCTCGACGCCAGGGAAGACAGGCGTACGCGCAGGCCAACCTGGGGAGCGACCTTCAGCTCGGCGGCTTCTTCGATCACCAGTTCGACTTCGGACTCTTTCTCGATGACGATGAACACGTTGTGGCCCAGCTTCTGGCCCATCAGCGCCAGACGGATGAACTCACGGTCCTTGTAACCGTTGCAGACGATGGTGCCGCCTTTGGGCGCCAGTGCCAGCACCGCCATCAGCTCAGGCTTGGAGCCCGCTTCCAGGCCGATGGAGACGTTCTGCGTGGCAATGATGTTTTCCACCACCGCTTCCTGCTGGTTGACCTTGATCGGGTACAGCGCGGTGTACTTGCTCTGGTATTCCAGGCGCGCGATGTTGCTGTCGAACGCGCCGGTCAGCTGACGCACACGGTCCTGCAGAATGTCGGGGAAGCGCACCAGCAAGGGCAGCGACAGGCCGCTCTTGCGCAAATTGTCGACCTGTTCGTAAAGATCGATGGGCGAGCTGTCCGGCCCGTTGGGACGGACTTCAACGCGTCCCGCTTCGTTGATAGCAAAATAACCCGCGCCCCAATGGCGAATGCCGTAAACGCTGCGGCTGTCCGCAACGGTCCATTGGCTGCCATCGTCTTTACGTGTGCGTCTTACGGACATCGAAGTCCCCTATAAATAAGTCGTTGCGCCAGCCTGAAGCTGGCTGCGCGCATTGTAATGGGTGGAAATGACGATTTGATTCGCGGGTTCAGCCGCCGGACTTTTTAGCCTTGAAGCCTTTTTTGATCAGCTCTGCCAACAGCAGTTCGACGTGATCGCCCTGAATCTCGATCACGCCTTCCTTGAGCGATCCGCCTGTGCCGCAGCGTTGCTTGAGAGCCTTGGCCAACTCTTTGAGCGGTTCTTCGGCCAGCGGGACGCCGCTGATGGTGGTGACGGTCTTGCCGCCCCGGCCCTTGCTTTCACGGCGTACACGGGCAATGCCGTCACCTTCGGGGATGGCCGTCTGTTTGCAGGCGCACTCGGCAACGGGTTGACGACAATCGGGGCAGTGGCGCCCAGCGTCGGTTGAAAATACCAGGCCACCCAGGGCGGCGAGAGAAGCGGCTTTTTTAGCCACGCAAACATCCTCTTGTTGAGGACTGAAGATGGGTCGGACTCGTACGAGCCATCGACCGCGAAGCCCCACTCTGGCAGGGGCAGCGCTACTGAAACGGCAGGGCCGGTCCAGTTTGAAAAGGTCGCGCAGTGTAACGGCAAACAGGCCGGTTGCTAAGGGGCTGGATGTGCCAATTGCTGAACACTCGCTTACTGCTCGTTCTCTATCTGCTTGAGGTAGCGTTTCAGTGCCGCCAGGGAGTCGGGGCACCAGGGATTATGCTCAGCCTGTTGCAGAACTTCGGCGATGGGCATGAAGCGCGCCTCCAGGACCTCTTCAGGTTGCAGTTTCAAAGGTCCGTCCCATACGGCTGAAAACACTGCACACCAGAGCCGGTTGCCCGGCTGATCGAAGAAAAACTGTTCGTGGGCCTGCAGCGGTACGCCACTGACCCCCAGCTCTTCTTCCAGCTCGCGCGCGGCAGAGGCTGCGTAGCTTTCATCGGCCTGGACCATCCCGCCTGCGGCTACGTCCCAGTAGCCGGGATAAATCGCCTTGCTCAAGGTACGCCGATGCACGCACAGCTCACCAAGACTGTTGAACAGCAGTATATAAGTGCCGCGTCCGATCAGTCCGCGTTCACGCAGGTCAGCGCGGACCAGCGAACCGAGCAGTCGATCCTGTTCGTCGACCCAGGCGATCTGCTCGGCATCCGAGGCGGCGCGGTGCGCGGCCTCGTTGGCAGGTATGGACATCAGCCCTGATTCAGCAGCTGGCGCAGGTCGATGACCGCGGCGTTGGCACGCGAGATGTAGTTGGCCATGACCAGCGAGTGGTTGGCGAACACGCCGAACGGGCTGCCGTTGAGAATCATCGGGCTCCACATCGGCTCTTGTGAGGCTTCCAGCTCACGAATGATCTGGCGCACGCTGACCGTCGCGTTCTTCTTCGCCAGTACATCGGCAAAATCAACCTCGATGGCGCGCAGCAGGTGCGACAGGGCCCAGGCCTGACCGCGTGCTTCGTAGAACACGTTGTCGATTTCCAGCCATGGCGTTTCGACGATTTCCTCGTCGACCTGCGGTACTTCACCGGGTTTGACCGACACAGCGGCTTCGGTTTTCAGCGTGCTGTTGAGTTTGACCCGGCCAACGCTGGCCGACAGGCGTTGCGACAGCGAACCCAGGCGGGTGCCGACATCGCCCAGCCAGTTGTTCAGGTTGTCGGCGCGGGCATAAAACAGCGCGCCTTTCTGGTTGGGATCGGACAGGCGTGCCTGGTAGCGGCTAAGGGAGTTGATCCCCTCGGCGTACTGCGACTCGCTGGAAGGCAGCAGCCAGCTGCGATTGTTGAAGTTGAACAACGGCTCGGCGCGGGCCAGATCGCCATCTTCAGCCGATTGCGACTGGGAGCGGGCGAAATCCTTGCGCAGCGCACGACTCAGATCACGCACCTGCACCAGCACGCCGTATTCCCAGCTCGGGATGTTGTCCAGCCACAGGCCAGGTGGCATGCGGTCGTTGGACAGGTATCCACCGGGCTTGTTAAGCAACGTGCCCGCCACGGTCTTGAGCGTTTCAACCGTCGTGTAGCCGATGACCATCTGTTTGCCTTCGCGCTCGGCGGCGGCTTGCGCATTCTGTTGTACCGGGAACAGCGCAGGTTCCTTGCTCCAGTACCAGCCGACTGCCAGTGCGACGAGCAGGTAGATCAAGATCAGGGCGCCCAGCGCACGGCTATAGAACAGGTTACCCAGGTAACCGCGGCGTTTGGTCGATGAAGTGTCAGCGCTGCGCGCACCCGCGCTGCCTGCGCGGTTCTTCCAATCCAGCATGGTAGGGTCCTTTCGATCTTGAGTTGAATGCTTCACGAGGCGTTCGACCGCAACCTTACCTCAAGGTGCGGCTGACAGACATTATCTTGATATTTGAACTGTAACGATCATAGGCGCAGTCTATGCATCGATTGATTTTGCATACTGGCTATGCGCCATCAAATTGTTGTCAAATAAGTGACTTACGACGCTGTTCTGTTGTAACGGAGGTGCTAGCATAGCGCCATCAGCCGTATCGCTCAGCAAAACCACAGTAGTCTGACCATGACCGACCACGAAGACCCTAGCCGAGATCGCCTGAAGCATCACTTTGCCCAACGGGTCATTCACCAGGCGCGCCAGATTCTGGAGACGTGGCAGCGTCTGCAAAAGGCCGAATGGTCGGTCGGCGATATGGCCGAGCTCAAGGAGTCCACGCAGCGTCTTTCGCGCTTCGCCGAGCGTTTCGAGCAGGCAGAACACAGCGCTCTGGCGCATGAGATCAGCCAGGCCCTCGATGCGGTGGAAGCCAATCGCGGTCGCCTCAACAGCCGTGTCATCACGGATCTCAATCGTCTGATGCAGCGCCTTTCCCGAACCGGGCTGCGGCACGGCGATCGTTTCGAGCAGACGGCGCTGCCACCGTTGCGCAAGCCCGTCTATATAGTGCTTCAGGATCACGAGCGGGCCGAGCGCCTGGCCAAGCAGCTGGAGTTTTTCGGGCTGGCGGCGCTGTCGCTGCACAATGTCGCCGAGTTTCAGCGGGCGATGGCACAGCGGCACCCGGCAGCGATTGTCATGGATGTCGATTTCAGCGGGCCGGGCAAGGGTCTTGAACTGGCCTCTCAGGCTCAGGAAGGGCTGGAACAGAAGCTTCCGCTGTTGTTTTTCAGCCTCAATGAAACCGATACGCCCACCCGCCTGGCCGCCGTCAGGGCCGGTGGCGAAGAGTTTCTGACCGGCGCGCTGGAAGCGTCGAGTCTGCTGGAAAAAATCGAAGTGCTGACCTGCGTGGCTCAATACGAGCCTTATAAAGTGCTGATCATCGACGATTCCCGCGCGCAGGCGCTGCACACCGAGCGTGTTCTCAACGCCGCCGGAATCGTCACGCGGGTGTTGCTCGACCCGATTCAGGCGATGTCCGAACTGGCCGAGTTTCAGCCCGACCTGATCATTCTCGACATGTACATGCCGGGGTGTACCGGTACGGAGCTGGCCAAGGTCATTCGCCATAACGACCGTTATGTCAGCGTGCCGATCATTTATCTGTCGGCCGAAGACGATCAGGACAAGCAACTCGATGCCATGAGCGAAGGCGGCGACGATTTTCTGACCAAACCGATCAAACCCCGTCATCTGATCACCACGGTGCGCAACCGTGCTGCCAGGGCGCGAAGCCTCAAGGCACGCATGGTCCGCGACAGCCTGACCGGGCTTTACAATCACACGCATATTTTGCAACTGCTGGAAGATTGCAGCTTTCGTTCGCGACGTGAGGACAAGCCGCTGTGCTTTGCCATGCTCGATATCGACCACTTCAAGAAGGTCAACGACAGCCACGGCCACCCGATGGGGGACCGCGTCATCAAGAGTCTTGCGCTGTTTCTCAAGCAACGCTTGCGCAAAACCGACTTCATCGGGCGTTACGGCGGTGAGGAATTTGCCATTGTCATGCCGGACACCGACATCCAGAGCGCCCACAGGGTGCTGGATGACATCCGCCATCGCTTTGCAGAGATCCATTACCCGGCGCAGCCCGCCGATCTGTTCTGCACCTTCAGTGCCGGGGTGGTTTCTCTCGGTGCCCATGACGACAGCCTGAGCCTTGCCTCCCAGGCGGATACGGCGTTGTACTGCGCCAAGCACGCCGGCCGCAATCGGGTGCATTCGGTGCTGGTCGATGTGCCTTATCACGTCGTATTGAACGGGATCGAAGCCTGACTTCCGTTCAGCCCTGGCTTTCGCTCTGCCTTTGCCGCTCTGCCGATTTGCCCGGTGAAAATGCCAATGCCAATTGTGTGCGGTTATGCATGTGAGTCAGGCGCAGCACTTGCGACACATAGAGTTTTACAGTGTTTTCAGTAATGCCCAGTTCGCAGGCGATCTGGTAATTGGTCAGTCCGGTGCTGACCAGGCGCGCCACATCCAGCTGGCGGGGTGACAACTTGGCCAGTGCCACCGGCATTTGCCCGTCACGTTGCTGCCCATCACGTTCTTGGCGGTTACGCATTTTGCGCTCGGTTTGAGGCCTGTTCTGGACGCTGTCCAGGTTCTGATAAAGATCGTCGATGGAGGCGGCCAGAAACTGGAGCTTTTCGTTGAGCAGGCCCAGTTGCTGGCGGGTTTTCTGCCGCTCGTGCAGCGCCTGGACTTGCAACTGCACAGCCTCGAGCAATTCTTCCAGATCGACCGGCTTCTGATAATAATCGGCGATGCCGGCCCGAAGCGCCTTGATGACGTCTTTTTTCTCGGCCTGGCCGGTCAGCATGATGGCCTCGAACAGGTGCGTCTTGCCGCCAGCCATCTTCATCGCTTCGACCATCTCGATGCCGTTCATGCCGGGCATTTCCAGATCGCAGAGTACGATGCCGATGGTGCTGTCGGCGCTGAAATGCTCGATGGCCTCAAGGCTTGAATGGCAACGCACACACTCATAGCCGCTGCTCTCCAGAAACTCGCAGAGTTCTTCAACGATAAGGGGCTGGTCATCGACCACTAGAACTTTCGTGAGCGGGTAGTTATCCACAGGCAACTCCATGCTGTTAGGGGGCCGCCGACGGCGCCCCGATCCATTCAGCAAAACATGACTCGGCGTTATTCGATCAGTGTGGGTATTGGTGACAGTACGTCATGGCCATGACTTAACCGTAGTCGTACTTTCTGACTATGTACATAGCATTAAAATTTCCCGCGCTGTTATTCGACTAGTGGAGCAGTGCCGTGCTCAGGAGTAAACCGGCGAATAAAAAAGGTGAAAAAGGATGTTTATCTGGCGCCGCAGGGTTCATATACCGATAGCGTTGCGCAACCCATTGCTGTGCAAGCGGCCAGGCACTCTTTCCGACGATAAGCCAGGTCGCCATGGCAACACCCGCGCCAATAAACGTACACAGCAGATAGGCACTGTTCGAGGCCAGCGCCAACGCCGTCATCAGTTTGACGTCTGCGGCGCCCAACTTGCCGAGTGCGTAACCGGGCAATGTCAGCGCCAATGCCAGGGTCACGGCCAGCAGGGCCTCCAGCGCAGGCGAGCCGAGCCAGGTCATACCGGTCAACGCCAGGTAGATAATCGCCAGCGCTGCTGCGCCGAGTGTCAGTCCGTTGGAAATCTGCTTGCAACGCGCATCCTGTTCGGCGCAAATTGCAAACCAGATCAGCAGGAAAAATAATTTCATCACGCCGAAGACATCCTGTTATCGGGAAAGATCTATGCTGTGTTGATGCATTACATGTCAGGGTAGACGTCGATATGAAAACTGTTCTGCACCACACCTTGCCCCGTCGTCAACAGGGGGCCGCCGCTATTGAATTCTCTGCGGTGTTCGTTATTTTCTTTGCGGTGTTCTACGGCATGGTGAGTTATAGCCTGCCGTTGCTCATGGTTCAGTCATTCAATGCCGCCGCCAGTGAAGCGGTGCGCAGAAGTGTGGCCCTCAGTCCAACAGTTACCGGCTATAACGATTTGTTAAAGAGTCAGGCTCAGAGTGTGGTCATGAACCAGTTGTCGTGGATACCCCCTGCGCTGGGATTCAATATCAACCATACCAGCGTGACCTATAGCGCAGGCATTTTGACCGTGACCATCCAGTACCCCAAGACCCGACTGGCTCAGGTACTGCCCTTGTTGACTCTTCCAGGCATTGGCGAGGTTCCGCGCTTGCCCAGCAACCTGACTGCACAAGCGAGTCTGCAACTTGTCCCTTGAAAAGAATCGTTTGAGCCGTTGGCTGGGCCGTGGTGAAGCAACGCAGGTGCCGCAGCCCTTGCCGATATCGAGCGAGCCCGGTCCGATCGGTGCGGACCTTTATCTGCTGCTGGATGACGAAGGCCGTATACAAAGTATCAGCCCGCACTTGCTCTCTCGTCTGGACATCGCTGCGCCACTGCCGGCTGCCCAGCGATTGATGAGTCTGCTGCTGCCCAACAGTGCACTGGTTATCGAAGGTGTGCCGCGTGACTGGCTGGGGCACATGCTCGACCTGGACTTCAAGGGCGACGATGCACATACCTTGCACGCCCGAGGCTGGGTGCAGGCGCATGGCAAGGGCTGGCTCTTGCAATTGCTGGATATCAGCGACCTGATGGAGGAAGCCAGTGCCGCGCGCAGCCGCCAGCAGTGCCTGCGGTTTGCCGGGCAGATGGCCGAGCGTGTGCGAGGGTGCAATGTCGACCGCCTGACTGCCGTGGTGAGCGAGCAACTGGAGGAACTCGCGCAGCTGTGGCGCATTCCCTGTGTGGCGCTGGTGTTGCCGGAGGTTGGCGGTGTCGGCTGGCGTGTTTATTGTCAGTACAGCGCTCATACGGCGCCCGAGTTGTGGCAGGTCGGGCAGCGGCTGGGCACTGCGCTGGATCGATTCAACGTCGATGCCACGCAGCAGTTGAGGTTTGGCGGCAGTGTCGATGCGGGAGCGCTGCAAAGTGTTTTCGGCAACGCTGACGGTTTTCTCATCCCCCACAGCCGCGATAACGTTGCCAAGGCCTGGCTGATGTTCGGTTTTTATAACGCGCAGCAGCAGGCGCCGGACCTGGGCGAGCGCGAGTGGCTCAACCTGTGCTCGGCGCTGGCCGGGCCGGTGCTTTTTCGAATGTCCGAGCAACATAACCGTCACCATGTCGAACGCCTGGCGGTGCTTCAGGACCTGCTGGGCACCGGGTGGTGGGAATTGCTGCCGGATCGTGACGAGGTTCTGCTGGCACCGCAGCTGGCTCGCAGTCTGCGTCTGGGCGACCGGGTCGAGAGCCTGTCGCGTCAGGACTGGCTGGCACTGATTCATCCCGCCGATCGACAGGAGCTGTCCAGTCGCCTCGCCCAGTTGCGCGACAAGGGCACGCCGCTGTTGCTCTGTGTACGTCTGGCACAAAACGACCCCGCTCAGGAAACCCTCTGGTTTCGTATTCAGGGGCAAGCGTTGCACAGGGGGCAGGTGCAGCGGGTATTGGGCTTCATGCTGGACGTCAGCGATATCAAGAATCAGGAAACCGAGGCCGCCGCCGCCCATGCCCGGCTGGATAACCTGATTGCCAGTTCGCCCGCCGTGATTTACGTGCAGCGTTATGATCACGGCAATCTGGAACCCACCTTTTTCAGTGACAGCCTCACGCCTTTGCTGGGCTGGACGCTGGCCGATTGCGTCGACGGGCAACTGGCGGGGTACATCCATCCCGACGACCACGACATCTGGTTCGAGCGTAATCGCCAACTGCTGCGCGAAGGATTCGTCAGCCGCCGTTTCAGGTTGCGCAACAGGAACGGCCAATACCACTGGCTGCTGGACGAGGCGCGACTGCTGCGTGACGACCTCGGCATGCCGGTGGAGGCGGTGGGTCTGTGGCTGGATGTGACCGAGGCCACCCTGGCCGCCGAGCATATACGGCGTAGCGAGGAGCGTTACCGCATTCTGGTCGAGGATTCGCCGGCCATGATCTGCCGCTACACGCCGGACCTGGTGTTGAGTTTCGGCAACCGGCCGCTGGCCAGGTATATGGAGTGCACACCCGAGCAACTGACCGGGATCAACCTGGGAGACTGGCTGTCGGACGAGCAGCGCGAGGCATTCATCAAGCGTATCGGCCAGCTGACTCCGGAAGCGCCGGTGAGTACCGAAGAAATCTGTATCGAGCTGCCGGGACGCGAGTATGCCTGGTGGATATGGGCCGACCGGGGGGTATTCGATGAACACGGCAAACTGGTCGAAGTGCAGGCGGTGGGCCGTGACAACACCGATGTACGCCGCTCGCGCATGCAGTTGAATCAGAGCGCGAAGATGGCAACGCTTGGCGAGATGTCCACCGGTCTGGCCCACGAGATCAATCAGCCGCTCAACGTCATGCGCATGGCCGTGGTCAACGTCCTCAAGCGTCTGGGTCGGGGTGATGTGGACATCGAATACCTCACTGAAAAGCTCAATCGCATCGACACCCAGGTGCAGCGCGCCGCCCGGGTGGTCGATCATATGCGGGTATTCGGTCGCCGCTCTGAAGTAGAAGAGCAGCTGTTCGATCCGGCCCAGGCGGTCGAAGGCACGATCTCGATGCTGGCTGAAGGCATGAAAGGCAAGGGCGTGCAGCTGCGGGTCGGCGGGATGATCGACGCGGTGCGGGTTCGTGGTCATGTCGATCAGCTTGAGCAGGTGCTGATCAACCTGATGGTCAACGCCCGGGATGCCTTGTTGTCGCGCCGGGAAAAGGACCGGGATTTCGAGCCGTGGATCAGTGTCGAGGCCGAGCGCGATGAAAATATCATCCGCCTGGCGGTTCAGGACAACGGTGGAGGCATTGATCCGCGGTTGCTGGAGCGCATTTTCGAGCCGTTTTTCACCACTAAACCGGTAGGTGTCGGCACCGGGCTGGGCTTGTCCGTCAGTTACGGCATCGTCGACCAGATGGGCGGCCAGCTCAGCGTCGCCAACATCGGCGAGGGCGCTCGCTTCCAGATCGAGCTGCCGATATTCAACGCCGATCAGCCCGGCAGCTAAATCACCAGCGTCGCCTGACCCAGGTTGCAGCTCAGGTTGGTGCCGACATCGGTAGCCCCCATGCTCACACCCAGTGATTCGAACAACGGGTCGACGACCGACGTCAGCAAGCGTGTCAGGGTGTCGTCGACAATCGCATCCAGCGCCAGGGTCAGGCTGTTCAGTGTGGTGGCCGCACCGGTGATGACGTTGCCCAGCACATTGCTGGTCGCCGGTTTATACACATTCACTTTCACGCTTGAAGCCGTGCCGTTGAGCAAGGTGCTCGGTTTGGTGTGTGCAACGCGTGTCAGGTAAAACGGGGCACTGTTGATCTCCGGCAGGTTGGGCGAGCTGAACGTCGTGCTGGTCACCGTCGAGCTGCCCAGTGCCGACTGGCTGACGTTGTCGAAGGTAAGGCCGATACCGCCACCCCCGAAAGGCTTGCGGGCGGTGCAGTTACCCAGCAGCCCGGCGATTTTCTGACAGGTCATGGTGCCGATATCGATGACCGGCACCGGCAGGGCGGTGATGGCCGCCGGATCAGTGCTGGCGGGGAAGGCCGACGAGCTGTCGATCGAGCCGATCCTGGCGCTGAGCAGCGCTGCGTCGGTCTTGACGTTGAGGGTTTTGCTGGCGTTGCTGGTACAGGTAAAACCGGTGACGTAGCTGTCGGCGCTGGCCATTGACAGGCTCATGTCGATTCTCGGGCCTGCGCTTGATGAGCTGTCGGTCAGAAACTTGAAGTCGGTCACCATGCAACTGCTCAGTCCCAGCGCGCAGGAGGCCGAGGTCCCCAGCCCGGCGAGGTTCAGGCCCAATGCGCTGTTGAGGATCGGCGTGAGGCTGCCGATCACCGAACCTGCGGTATTGGCCAGCGAAGTGATTGTGCCGAGCACCGGCAGGTTGATCGACACCAGCGCGCGCATCTGTGCCGTGCGTACGTAAATCCGGTTGGCACCGTCTCGCGGGTTGAGCGGGTCGATTTTGCTCGGGTCGCCGATCGCCGACAGCTGAGGCGGCTCGATCACCTGAATGCGTGTGGTGACCTGCGCCAGCCCGGCGACATTGATCTGGGTGGCGGTCAGAACGCCGGTCTTTTCGTTGGCCAGTTGCGCGAGGCCCTGGACCAGATCCATCAGGCGCAGATTGGTGTTCAGCGCGGCGAGGTCCGTGCCGCTCTGCACTGAGAGCAGATCACCCAGCAGCACGGTGGTCGTTCCAGCCGCCAGCTTCAAGGCTTGGAGGCCCTGAATGGCGGCGGCACCGCCCAGCGTCGCGTTGGGGCTGATGACGTTGATTGCGCTCTGCAGCAACTGACTGACCGAGACCGAGGTGTTGAGTACATCGTTGTAGCCAATCGCCGTAAGGCTGAGGTCGGTTTTCAGCCTGTTCAGGTAGCTCAGCAGGCTCAGGTTGGTGTCTGCGATGCCTTGCCAGTTGGCAACACTCAGGTTCAGCGTACCGCCCAGCAGGCTGCCGACCACCGGGTTGAGGAGGGCGGCGCCGGTGCTGTCCACAGTGACTGCCGCACTGCGGATGGTCAGTGCCGCCAGCGGCGAGGCGCTGGCGGCCACGGCGGTGGCGCTGATCGTCACATTCGGTGGGGAGGGCGTTTTTTCGAACAGGGCGCCAATGCCGGCTGCAATGCTGCGCGGCACCGGATGCGCCGCAACCACCTGAATAGCCAGCGCTTGCGTCGAGTCGGCGACAAATACGCGAGGTCCCGCGACGTCCACCGCAAGTGTTCCGCAGCGAGTCACCAGGGTGCGGCCATCGGTATTCGGGGTGAAACCGTTGCGTGTAGCGCTCTGACTGGCGAAATCGGGCGCCGAGGCCGCCGTGCCGCTGCACGTCCCTCTACGGCCTGCCGCTTCCAGGGCGGCAATGTCCGCAACCCGTTGCAACGAGCGCTTTTCCAGGTACAGCCTGCCGCTGTCGATAACGGTCAGCGTGCACAGCAGCGCCAGGCCCATGGTCAGCGCCGCCATCAGGCCGATTGCGCCGCGCTGCCGGGAAGGCAGCGCCGTATAACCATCCAGTGCAGACATCAACACTCCTTCGATCACGCCATCGCACACTCATTTGTCGCTGGAGAGTGTAGTCAACGCCTCGAAAGAGCACTGGCAAGGTGCCAGATTTGAGAAGTGTCGCACCCGTTGCGCGCGGGTGCGATCAGTTCTGCCGATCAATACTGGTAACGCAGCACCCCGTGCGACAGGGCGCGAACGGCAAAGATACCCAGCAACGCGGTCATGGCTGGCACGACGAGCCACCAGACGCGCACCGACATGGCCGGCAAAGGGTCCTTGCGTTGAATGAGCGCCAGGCTGGCGGCGCAGACACAGAACGCCAGAAGCATGCCGGCGAGAATATCGGTAGGCCAGTGAACGCCCAGGTAAACCCTCGACAGCGCGATTGCCAGAGCCGGAATACCGGCGACCAGCATCCAGGTCAGGCGCAGCCGCACGGGTTGGCCGCGTCCGGCCAGCACTGCCAGGGTCATGAACAGCGCAAAGGCTGCCGAGCTGTGACCGCTGGGCATGCTGTACGTGGTCAGCGGTTCTAACAGCACCTCCGGGCGAGCGCGGGCGAAAAACGTTTTCAGGATGCCGTTGGCGATCGCGGTGCCCAGTGTGGCGGTCAGGGCAAAGGCTGCGTGGCGCCATTGCCTGGCAACCGCCAGCACGATGATCAGCAGACTGGCGGCCAGCAACTGCGCCCTGAAATCGCCGATGCTGGTGACGAAGACCACAATGTGCTGCGTGGCTTCGCTGCGGTGTTCCTGGATGAGCGTCATCAGGCCGTTGTCGAAGTCGGCCAACAGGGGGAAGCCGAAGAACAGCGCCGCGACCAGCGTCAGGCTGAGCGCGGAAATCAGTCGGGTTGCGTAGCGTTTCTGGCGAATACTGCTCTGGATGCTCAGCCCGAACAGGACGGCCAGGCCGCCGCCGACCACGGCCGCCTCGGGCCAGAAGCCCTCCGGCAGTGGCAGGCGAATCGCTGCACCTGCCGCCCAGCCCGGCATCAGGTAGGCAATCGACCAGCCTGCCGCCGCCAGCACGCTGACTGCCACGAAGCGCGGCAGCGGCATGTCGCACATCCCGGCGATCATCGGCAGCATCGGGCGCAACGGACCGATGAAGCGTCCTACCAGCAAACTGGCAATGCCGTAACGGTGGAAGTATTTTTCCGCACCTTCCATCCACTCCGGGTGCGTGCGCAAGCCGGGCAATTGACGGATATTCTGATGAAAGCGCCGGCCTACGAAGTACGACACCGCGTCACCCAGCAGCCCGCCGAGAAAACCCAGCAACAGCACTTCACTCAACGGCAGTATCCCGCTGCCTGCCAGGGCGGCGATGGCAAACATGATGACCGTGCCCGGCACGACGATCCCGACGATCGCGACGCATTCAATGAAGGCCACCAAAAAGATCGCGACAGCCACCCAGGAAGGGTTTGCGGTCAGCCAGCCAGTCATTCCATTGAGCAGATCGCCCATCGGTCAGTTTCCTTGATCGAGAAATAAGTAGTCGCGGCCTTCGACCTGACCGCGTCTGAGAGGGTTCCGTGTGCAGAAACGGGCGTACCCGGCATCCACGAAGCGGTACATCAGGTGCTCATCGCGCCCGGCAGGGATACCCAGTCGGGTGGTCTGGATAATGCGTTCGGGTGTCTGGCCGACGTCCTCGACGAGCAATCTCTGCGGGTCGAAGCGCTTGGCGTCCCACGCCGGGACCTTCAGGCCGAGCGCCTTGCACAGCAGCGTCTGGCCAGCGCAAAGCCG
This sequence comes from Pseudomonas sp. MEJ108, assembly GCF_030208985.1. Lineage (NCBI taxonomy): Bacteria > Pseudomonadati > Pseudomonadota > Gammaproteobacteria > Pseudomonadales > Pseudomonadaceae > Pseudomonas > Pseudomonas sp. MEJ108. The sequence continues at coordinate 14,122 of NZ_JARVSW010000066.1, read as the reverse complement.
TTGCGCAGGGCGCATCGCGCCGCTGGCGTCGGGGTTGTTCAGTTGCATCTGCGCCAGCGCGTTTTCGTCGCTGGTCGCGTCGGTCCAGGGAAATGCCGATTTGATCAGCACGGCATTGCCCGGCCCCTCGGCGCTGAAATTCAACGAATCGCCGCCACGCGCGTAGTACATATAGATGTGGCCGCCGTCGAGAAACAGCGCCTTGCGTTTCTCGGTGTAGCCCAGCGAGGCATGGCTGCCCTTTTCGGCGCAGTAGTACGCTTCGGTTTCGATGATCCGCGCGGCCAGCCACAGGTCGCCTGACTTGTGGCGAATGACTTTGCCCAGCAGGTCGCGCGCCAGCACCTGGGCATCGCGATGAAAGAAGTGGTCGGGGAGGGCTGTGGGCATAATTGGACGGGTACATTGAGAAAGAGCCCGATAATAACAAGCGCAAGTTTAATTGCAGCTGAATGTGTCCGGATTAGGCGCTTTGTTGTTTCTGAACGTGACCGAATGATGACAGGCCGTTAAGCCCATGCGAGGTGCCGGCCTGTGCATGGCCGCTGGCAACGCCTGCCACGGTGACGAAAAATCTGCGCACTGATATCGACCATCCGCCTGTCTGCGCTGTCGTTCGGGCGGCACGACAGCTATAATCAGCCGCTTTCCTCTTTGCCAAGACCTCTGAGACCAATGACTGAGTCCGTTCTTGACTACATGACCCGCCTGGGTCGCGCCGCCCGCGAAGCTTCGCGAGTGATCGGTCGTGCCAGCACTGCGCAGAAGAACCGCGCCCTGCAGGCCACTGCCGCCGCTCTGGACGAAGCCCGCGCCGAGCTGTCTGCCGCCAATGCGCTGGACCTGGCCAATGGTCAGGCGAACGGGCTTGAGCCGGCCATGCTCGAGCGTCTGGCCCTGACCCCCGCACGTATCGACGGCATGATCGTCGGGTTGCGTCAGGTTGCAGCGCTGGCAGACCCGGTCGGTGCGATCCGCGACATGAGCTATCGGCCGTCGGGTATTCAGGTCGGCAAGATGCGCGTGCCGCTGGGGGTTGTCGGAATCATCTACGAGTCACGTCCGAACGTGACCATCGATGCGGCCAGTCTGTGTCTGAAGTCCGGAAACGCAACCATCCTGCGCGGTGGTTCCGAAGCCATTCATTCCAATCGCGCCATCGCGGCCTGCATCGAACGCGGTCTGGCCGAGGCCGGGCTGCCGGCTGCTGTTGTACAGGTGGTTGAAACCACCGACCGTGCAGCGGTTGGCGCGCTGATCAGCATGCCCGAGTACGTGGACGTCATCGTTCCGCGTGGCGGCAAGGGCCTGATCGAGCGCGTCAGTCGCGACGCGCGCGTGCCGGTCATCAAGCATCTGGACGGCATCTGCCATGTGTATGTCAGTGCCCACGCCGATCTGGCCAAGGCGCAGAAGATCGCCTTCAACGCCAAGACCTACCGTTACGGGATCTGCGGCGCGATGGAAACCCTGCTGGTCGATCAGACCATTGCCGCCGACTTTTTGCCGTCGATGGCCGCACAGTTTCGCGAGAAGGGTGTCGAGTTGCGCGGTTGCGAGCGTACCCGTGAGCTGATCGACGTGATCCCGGCCACCGAGGACGACTGGCACACCGAGTACCTGGACGCGATTCTGTCTATTCGCGTCGTGTCCGGGCTGGATGAAGCCATCGAGCACATCAACCATTACGGCTCGCATCACAGCGATGCCATCGTTTCGGACCACCAGAGTCAGGTGCGCCGGTTCATGGCCGAGGTCGATTCCAGTTCGGTCATGGTCAACGCGCCGACCTGCTTCGCTGACGGGTTCGAATACGGCCTGGGTGCCGAGATCGGCATTTCTACTGATAAGCTGCACGCCCGCGGTCCTGTCGGTCTTGAAGGGCTGACCTGCGAGAAGTACATCGTGATCGGTGACGGCCAATTGCGCGGACAAGCCTGACTTGAATAGCCCCATGACCGCGCTGCCCAGACGTATCGGCATGCTTGGGGGCACGTTCGACCCGGTTCATATCGGTCATTTGCGCGGTGCGCTCGAAGTGGCCGAACTGCTGGAACTCGATGAGTTGCGCCTGACGCCCAGCGCCAGGCCTCCGCATCGTGACATGCCGAGCGTCACCGCCGAGGATCGTCTGGCGATGGTTCAGAGCGCCGTCGCGGGTGTGTCGCCCCTGACGGTGGATGACCGTGAACTGAAACGTGACAAACCGTCGTACACCCTCGACACACTGGAATCGATGCGCGCCGAACTGGCGCCTCGCGACCAGTTGTTCCTGTTGCTGGGTTGGGATGCCTTTTGCGGGCTGCCGACCTGGCACAGATGGGAAGAACTGCTGGAGCACTGCCATATCGTGGTGCTGCAACGCCCGGACGCGGACAGCGAGTCGCCGGATGCCATGCGCAATCTGCTGGCGGCCCGCGCAGTCAGCGATCCCAAGGCCCTGAAAGGGCCGGGTGGACAGATTACATTCGTCTGGCAGACGCCTTTATCGGTATCTGCCACCCAGATCCGTCAACTGCTGGCCAGCGGTAAGTCGGTACGTTTTCTGGTGCCAGACGCGGTACTGGCCTATATCGATGCACGCGGACTTTACCGCGCGCCGAACACTGATGGGTCGTCCTGAAACTGCTTTGATCGACAAGCGTCTGGACGGTCCCACACATACGAGCTGAATGAGTTTTATATGACCAAGCAAAAAATGAGCAGTGAAGAAGTCATCAATGTTGCGATTGCAGCCCTCGAAGAGGTCAAGGGTGCCGACATCCTGACCATCGACGTGCGCGACAAGACCAGCATCGCTGACTACATGCTGATCTGCACCGGTACGTCCAACCGTCAGTTGAACGCACTGGTCGATAACGTCCGTGACAAGGTCAAGGCTGCCGGCCTGAAGTCCCTGAGCGAAGAAGGCAAGGGCGACAGCGACTGGGTCCTGCTGGACCTGGGTGATGTGATCGTCCATGTGATGACCGCTGCGGCACGCCAGTTCTATGACCTCGAGCGCTTGTGGCAGGGTGCTGAACAAAGCCGTGCTGCCAGCGCTGCGCACCACACACCGGGCAACGAATAAGGTCTTGATGTGCGTCTGCGTCTGATCGCTGTGGGTTCGCGCATGCCCAAGTGGGTGGAAGAAGGTTGGCACGAATATGCCAAGCGGATGCCCTCCGAGCTTGCGCTTGAACTGGTGGAAATCCCGCTCAATACCCGAGGCAAAAACGCCGACGTCGCGCGCTTTATCCGTCAGGAAGGCGAGGCGATGCTGGCGAAAGTGCAGCCGGGCGAGCGGATTGTCACGCTGGAAGTGCATGGCAAACCGTGGAGCACCGAACAGTTGGCGGTCGAGCTCGATCGCTGGCGTCTCGATGCGCGCACGGTCAATCTGATGGTCGGCGGCCCCGAGGGGCTGGCGCCTGAAGTCTGTGCCCGCAGTGAACAACGCTGGTCTCTGTCGCCGCTGACCCTGCCGCACCCGCTGGTGCGCATCCTGATCGGCGAGCAGATGTATCGCGCCTGGACGGTCCTGTCCGGGCACCCTTATCACAAGTAGCATCGTCTTTACTGTGAATACGGCCTAAATGTCTCAACCGATCCGCCTCAAAGACCACGAAAAGGACGCACGCCTGGTGCGCGGCAGGGTCGTGTTCGGTGCTGTGGCGGTGGTGTTGCTGGTGTGCGTGCTGATTGCCCGGTTGTATTACCTGCAGGTCATCCAGTACGAGTATCACTCCACGCTTTCGGAAAATAACCGCGTTCACGTTCAGCCGATTCCGCCCAGCCGCGGGTTGATCTACGACCGTAACGGCGTTGTGGTCGCCGATAACCGGCCCAGTTTCAGTCTCAGCATGACCCGTGAGCGCGCCGGCGAGTGGTCCAGCGTGCTCGACACCATTGTCGAGATCCTGCAGCTCACCCCCGACGACCGCATCATCTTCGAAAAGCGCATGAAGCAGGGGCGTCGGCCATTCGAGCCGGTGCCCATCCTGTTCGAGCTGAGCGAGGAACAGATCGCCCTGATCGCCGTCAACCAGTTCCGCCTGCCGGGCGTCGAAGTGGTTGCGCAACTGGTCAGGCATTACCCGCAAGGGCCGCACTTTGCCCACTCGGTCGGCTACATGGGGCGCATCAACGAGAAAGAGCTCAAGAGCCTCGACCCGATCAATTACAGCGGCACGCACCATATCGGCAAGACCGGCATCGAGCGCTTTTACGAGCCCGAGCTGCATGGTCAGGTCGGCTACGAAGAGGTCGAGACCAACGCCCGTGGTCGCGTATTGCGTGTGCTCAAGCGCACCGACCCGATCCCCGGCAAGGACATCGTCCTGAGCCTGGACATCAAGCTTCAGGAAGCCGCCGAAGCGGCACTGGGCGGTCGTCGTGGTGCGGTCGTCGCGCTGGACCCGGCCACCGGGGAAGTGCTGGCGATGGTCAGTGCGCCGAGCTTCGATCCGAATCTGTTTGTCACCGGCATCAGCTTCAAGGCCTATGCCGAGCTGCGCGATTCCATCGACCGGCCGCTGTTCAACCGCATCCTGCGAGGGCTGTACCCGCCGGGCTCGACCATCAAGCCTGCGGTGGCGATTGCCGGGCTGGATACCGGTGCGGTGACGCCTGGCTCGCGGGTATTCGATCCGGGCTATTACCAACTGCCCAATTACGATCACAAGTACCGCAACTGGAACCGCACCGGCGATGGCTGGGTCGATCTGGATACGGCGATCATGCGTTCAAATGACACGTACTTCTACGATCTGGCACACAAGGTGGGCATTGATCGACTCGCTACCTATATGAACAAGTTCGGTATCGGGCAGAAGGTCTCGCTGGACATGTTCGAAGAATCTCCCGGCCTGATGCCGTCCCGTGAGTGGAAGCGCGCCACGCGCCGGCAAGCCTGGTTCCCCGGCGAAACCCTGATCCTCGGCATCGGTCAGGGCTACATGCAGGCGACGCCTTTGCAACTGGCCCAGGCGACCGCGCTGGTGGCCAACAAGGGTGTATGGAATCGGCCGCATCTGGCCAGAACCATCGAAGGCAAGGCGCCTGTGGATGAAAATCCGATGCCGGACATCGTGCTGCGCGACCCGGCCAACTGGGGACGCGTCAACCATGGCATGCAGGAAGTGATGCACGGCGCACGCGGTACGGCGCGCAAGGCCGCCATTGGTGCGCAGTACCGGATTGCCGGCAAGAGCGGTACTGCCCAGGTGGTGGCCATCAAGCAGGGCGAGAAATACGACCGCACCAAGGTTCAGGAACGCCACCGCGACCACGCCTTGTTCGTCGGCTTCGCCCCGGCTGATAACCCGAAAATCGTTGTTGCAGTGATGGTCGAGAATGGCGAGTCCGGTTCCGGCGTTGCTGCACCCGTCGTGCGTCAGGTCCTGGACGCCTGGCTGCTCGACGAAAACGGCCATCTCAAACCCGAGTACGCCGGTTCCCTGAATCTGGAGGCTGCGGCCCGTGAAGAGTAATTTCGACCGCATCCTGTCCAGTGAAGACGTGATGCGTCGCCGCGCCACGTTTCTGCAGCGCATTCATATCGATGGCCCATTGCTGATCCTGCTGCTGACGCTGGCGGCGGGCAGCCTGTTCGTGCTGTATTCGGCCAGCGGCAAGAACTGGGACCTGCTGATCAAACAGGCCAGTTCGTTCGGCATCGGTCTGGTGGCAATGGTGGTGATCGCCCAGCTGGAGCCGCGCTTCATGGCGCGCTGGGTGCCGGTGCTGTATGTCATCGGCGTGCTGCTGCTGGTGGTGGTGGATGTCATGGGCCACAACGCCATGGGCGCGACGCGCTGGATCAACATTCCCGGGGTGATCCGCTTCCAGCCTTCGGAGTTTCTCAAGATCATCATGCCGGCGACCATCGCCTGGTACCTGTCCAAGCGCACGCTGCCGCCGCATTTGAAGCATGTGGCGGTCAGTCTCGCCCTGATTGGTGTGCCGTTCATTCTGATCGTGCGCCAGCCCGACCTGGGAACGTCACTGCTGATTCTGGCGTCGGGTGCCTTCGTGCTGTTCATGGCCGGTTTGCGCTGGCGCTGGATTATCAGTGTACTGGCGGCGGCCATACCGGCCGCGGTGGCCATGTGGTTCTTCTTCATGCACGACTACCAGAAGCAGCGCGTACTGACCTTTCTGGACCCCGAAAGCGATCCGCTGGGGACCGGCTGGAACATCATTCAGTCAAAGGCTGCGATCGGTTCGGGCGGCGTGTTCGGCAAAGGCTGGTTGCTCGGTACCCAGTCGCACCTCGACTTTCTGCCGGAAAGCCATACCGACTTCATCATTGCAGTATTGGGTGAAGAGTTCGGCCTGGTAGGCATCTGTGCGCTGCTGATCATCTATATGCTGCTGATCGGCCGCGGGCTTGTGATCACTGCGCAGGCGCAGACATTATTCGGCAAACTGCTGGCCGGCGCGTTGACCATGACGTTTTTTGTTTACGTTTTCGTCAACATCGGTATGGTCAGTGGCCTGCTGCCAGTGGTGGGGGTGCCGTTGCCCTTCATTAGCTACGGCGGAACTTCGCTCGTGACCCTACTGTCAGCGTTTGGGGTTTTGATGTCGATCCATACACATCGTAAATGGATCGCTCAAGTTTGATTAAGGTGAACTATTCAATGCAAGCAATGCGTAACTGGGCTCGATATGCTCCGGTGGTCGGTCTGGTGGGCATCCTTGGCTCGGTGCAAGAGGCGCTGGCGGGCGACTATGATGGGTCGCCCCAGGTGGCGGAATTCGTCGGTGAGCTGACCCGCGATCATGGCTTTGCCGGTGAGCAGTTGATGAGCCTGTTCCGCGAGGTCGAGCGCAAGCAGGCCATTCTCGATGCCATTTCCCGCCCGGCCGAACGGGTCAAGCAGTGGAAAGAGTATCGGCCGATGTTCATCACCGATACGCGCATCGCTCGCGGTGTCGACTTCTGGCGTCAGCATGAGGCCGCCTTGGCGCGTGCCGAGCAGGAATATGGCGTGCCGGCGCAGATCATCGTGTCGATCATTGGTGTAGAAACCTTCTTCGGCCGCAATACCGGTAATTACCGGGTGATCGATGCCCTGTCGACGCTTGGCTTCGATTACCCGCCGCGCGCCCAGTTCTTCCGCAAGGAACTGCGCGAGTTTCTGCTGCTGGCGCGCGAGCAACAGGTCGATCCCCTGACCCTCAAGGGGTCGTACGCCGGGGCGATGGGGCTGCCGCAGTTCATGCCGAGCAGTTTCCGCGCCTACGCGGTGGATTTCGACGGTGACGGTCACATCAATATCTGGACCGACCCGGACGATGCCATCGGCAGTGTCGCCAGCTATTTCAAACGCCATGGCTGGGTGGCCGGTCAGCCGGTGGTCAGTCGCGCCACGGCCCGCGGCGACCGGGTTGACGAGGGCTTGAGTCCTGCGCTTGATCCGGTAATGTCGGTCGGGGAGTTGCGACAGCTGGGCTGGGCGAGTCATGATGCGCTGCGCGACGATATGCCGGTGACGGCATTTCGTCTGGAAGGCGACAATGGTCCTGAATACTGGCTGGGTTTGAACAATTTTTATGCAATCACCCGTTATAACCGCAGTGTGATGTACGCCATGGCCGTATATCAGCTGTCTGAATCGTTGGTTCAAGCTCGAGGCGTCAAGTAATGCGGGCATCGCCGATTCTTCAATCATTCAAGCTTCTGGCGCTGACCGGCCTGGCAGTGCTGGTTGCCAGTTGCTCGTCGCCGTCACGCACAACGTCGTCGCAGCCGCCAAAAGGCGGTGCAGTCGTGCGCTCGATGCCGGGCCTGGACATCAACCGAGCCCACAAGGACGGCGCGCCGTGGTGGGATGTGGATGTCTCGCGTATCCCTGACGCAACGCCGACCCTGCACACCGGGGCCTACAAGGCCAACCCGTACACCGTGCTGGGCAAGACCTACTTCCCGATGAGCGATGCCAAGCGTTACGTCGCTTCGGGCACCGCCTCCTGGTATGGCACCAAGTTTCATGGCCAGAACACTGCCAACGGCGAAGTGTATGACCTGTACGGCATGAGCGCCGCGCACAAGACCCTGCCGCTGCCCAGCTACGTCAAAGTGACCAATCTGGACAACAATCGCACGGTGATCCTGCGCGTCAACGATCGCGGGCCGTTCTATTCCGACCGCATCATCGACCTGTCCTACGCGGCCGCCAAAAAGCTCGGCTATGCCGAAAGCGGCACGGCTCGGGTCAAGGTCGAGGGTATCGACCCGCAGGAATGGTGGGCGCAACGGGGTCGTCCGGCGCCGCTGTTGCTCAATCAGCCGCAGGTCGTTGCCCAGGCGACGCCGCCTGCGCTGTCCACTTCGACCGGCACCGTCGAGCAGTACACACCGCCGCCTCAGCAGCACGCTACACCCGTCGTGCCGATGCAGGTTGACGCAAAAAAAAACGCTTCAGGACAAGCCGCTGGGCTGTTTCTCCAGGTGGGAGCCTTCGCCAACCCGGACGCTGCGGAACTCCTGAGGTCGAAATTGAGCGGGATGGTTCGAGCGCCGGTGTTCGTCAGCTCGATAGCGCGCAATCAGCAAACACTCTATCGAGTGCGGATGGGACCGATCGACACGCAGGGTGAAGCCCAGCAGCTGCAAAACAGCGTCAGGTCGGCCAATCTGGGTCAGCCGAGCGTAGTGACATCGGATCAGTAAGTTCTTCGACAATCGTTCCCCGGCAATAATGGGGGACGATATGCAGTCGCACGCGGCGCAGATTTGCTTTCAGGGCAAGCGTTGCAGGTAACTGCCCACAAGGTCGTGTGTCGAACAGGCGACTTTGTCAGCCAGGGTTACAGCCTGGCGCCACGAGCCGTACCGAAGCGTTTTCGCTTCGCCGGTCTGTTCAGTTTTGCCCGCAAGGGCATGTTTGCCCATTAGGATTCTCGAGAGACGGATGAACATCACCACCTTTGCAAAACGTTTGTGCCTGCTTGTTCCACTGATTATCACCCCGACTGTGTGGGCGGCAGAGCAGATGACGCCTGCTGCACCGCAACTGGCGGCCAAGGCCTACGTGCTGATGGATGCCACCAGTGGCAACGTCCTGGTCGAGAACAATGGTGATCAGCGTCTGGCTCCTGCCAGCCTGACCAAGCTGATGACCGCCTACATCGCGACCCTGGAAATCCGTCGCGGCCAGATCGGCGAAAACGATCCGGTGACGATCAGTGAAAACGCCTGGCGCACGGGCGGTTCGCGGATGTTCATCAAGGTCGGCAGCCAGGTCACGGTCAGCGACCTGTTGCACGGCATCATCATCCAGTCGGGTAACGACGCCAGTGTCGCGATTTCCGAGCACATCGCCGGCAGCGAAGACGCCTTCGCCGACATGATGAACAAGACTGCCGGCGACCTGGGCATGACCAACAGCCACTTCATGAACCCGACCGGTCTGCCGAACCCTGAGCACTACTCGTCGGCTCACGACATGGCGATCCTGGCACGCGCGATCATTCACGAGGACCCGGCCCACTATGCGATCTACTCGCAGAAGGAGTTCTTCTGGAACGGCATCAAACAGCCTAACCGTAACCTGCTGCTGTGGCGAGACAAGACCGTTGACGGTCTGAAAACCGGTCACACCGATGAAGCCGGCTACTGCATGGTGTCCTCGGCAGTACGTGACGGCATGCGTCTGATCGCCGTAGTGTTCGGCACCAACAGCGAACAGGCCCGTGCGGCTGAAACCCAGAAGCTGCTGACCTATGGCTTCCGTTTCTTCGAAACCCAGAACTTCTATCAGAAGGGCACCGAGCTGGCCCAGGCCACGGTCTGGAAAGGCACCGAGCGTCAGGTCAAGGCCGGTCTGGCTGAAGATCTGAGCATGACCATGCCAAAAGGCGACATGAAGAAGCTGTCTGCCAGCATGACCATGAACCCGCAACTGGTTGCGCCAATCGCCAAGGGCGACGTGATCGGCAAGGTCGAGGTCAAGAAAGACGATCAGGTGGTTCACACCGCCAATCTGATTGCGCTCGATGGGGTTGAGGAAGGTGGTATTTTCCGCCGCGTGTGGGATAGCATCCGCCTGTTCTTCTACGGCTTGTTCAACTGATCCAGTAACCAATGCCGACCTTCTCGCGGCCTGCTCATGATCTGAGCGGGCCGCGTGTCCGTCGTCACGGCTTGTGAGACCTTTACTGCCATGACTGATACCGACATCAAGTCGCACAAAATAGAATTTCCCTGCAATGACTACCCGATCAAGGTGATCGGTGACACCAGTGTGGGCTTTACGGCGGCCGTGATGGAAGTGCTTGAAAAGCATGCCACGGTCGACCTCAAGACGCTCGCCGAGCGTCAGAGCAGCAACGGCAAATACACCACTGTGCAACTGCACATTGTCGCTACCGGCGAAGACCAGTTGCGCGATATCAATAGTGCCTTGCGCGCTACGGGTTTCGTGCACATGGTGCTCTGATGGCGGGTACGCTGGGTTTTCGTGATCTGGGCCTGATCGATTACGAAACCGCCTGGCACGCCATGAAGCGCTTTACCGACGAGCGTGGCCGCGAGGCTGCCGATGAGGTCTGGCTGGTTCAGCATCCGCCGGTTTTCACTCAGGGACAGTCCGGCAAGGCCGAGCATTTGCTGCTGCCGGGTAATATTCCTGTCGTACAGGTCGATCGTGGCGGCCAAGTGACTTATCATGGTCCGGGCCAACTGGTGGCTTATCTGATGCTGGACGTCAGGCGCCTTGGTTTCGGCGTTCGCGATCTGGTCACCCGGATCGAGAACACCCTCATCGCCTTGCTCGCCGACTACGGCGTCAAGGCAGCAGCCAAGGCTGATGCCCCTGGCGTATACGTCGACGGCGCGAAGATAGCGTCGCTCGGTCTGCGCATTCGCAACGGCTGCTCGTTTCATGGTCTGGCGTTGAACGTCGACATGGACCTTGAGCCGTTCCGCCGCATCAACCCGTGCGGATACGCCGGGCTGGCCATGACCCAACTGAGCGATCAGGCAGGGCAGATAGAATTTTCCGAGGTAAGTGCCCGACTGCGTGCGCAGCTCGTCAAACACCTCGACTACGCTGAGCAGGCGACCCTTACGGGCGGAATAAACCATTATGACTGACACCGTGCAAACCCTGATCCCGACGCTGGATGTTTCCGAGCGAGTGGCCCGTCCGAAAGTCGAAGCGGGCGTCAAGCTGCGCGGAGCGGAAAAGGTTGCGCGCATCCCGGTCAAGATCATCCCGACGGTAGACCTGCCGAAGAAGCCCGACTGGATTCGCGTGCGCATCCCGGTTTCTCCGGAAGTCGACCGTATCAAGCAATTGCTGCGCAAGCACAAGCTGCACAGCGTCTGTGAAGAGGCGTCCTGCCCCAACCTGGGCGAATGCTTCTCCGGTGGCACTGCAACGTTCATGATCATGGGCGACATCTGCACCCGTCGCTGCCCGTTCTGTGACGTGGGCCATGGTCGTCCGAAGCCGCTCGACGTCAACGAACCGAAGAGCCTCGCCATCGCGATTGCCGACCTGCGCCTGAAGTACGTGGTGATCACCTCGGTGGACCGCGACGACCTGCGTGATGGCGGTGCTCAGCACTTCGCCGACTGCATTCGCGAAATCCGCCTGCTGTCGCCGGGCGTGCAGCTCGAAACGCTGGTACCGGATTACCGTGGCCGGATGGACGTGGCGCTGGAAATCACCGCCGCCGAGCCGCCGGATGTGTTCAACCACAACCTGGAAACCGTACCGCGTCTGTACAAGGCTGCGCGTCCGGGGTCGGACTACCAGTGGTCGCTGACCCTGCTGCAGCGCTTCAAGCAGATGGTCCCGCACGTACCGACCAAATCCGGTTTGATGCTGGGGCTGGGCGAGACCGACGAAGAAGTCATCGAAGTCATGCAGCGCATGCGCGAACACGACATCGACATGCTGACCCTGGGTCAATACCTGCAGCCTTCACGCAATCACTTGCCCGTGCAGCGCTTTGTCCACCCGGACACCTTTGCCTGGTTCGCCGAAGAAGGCTACAAGATGGGCTTCAAGAACGTCGCTTCAGGGCCGCTGGTACGCTCTTCGTACCACGCCGACGAGCAGGCCAAGATCGCCAAGGCGATGCTCTGACAACACGCCGCAAAAACAGGAAGGGCCAGGTAGCGATACCTGGCCCTTCTTTTTGTGGCTGATGATCGTGCCGATTATCTGCGGACTATCGTGCCAACGCTCCGCGTTGGCATGCCGTTCTGGACGCTTTGCGTCACACTCTTCGCCGCATCGTAAGTCGAGATTGGACGCGGAGCGTCCGGAAATGCATTCCCACGCTGGAGCGTGAGGAACGATAGGCGTCCGTAAGAACGCTATCGTGCCAATGCTCCGCGTTGGCATGCCGTTCTGGACGCTCTGCGTCCTCCCGATTACTGCCCGACAGGCTTGCGCAGGTTCTCCAGCAATTCATGCGTCGGGTAACCATCGGCTGGCCAGCCGAGCGATTGCTGCGCACTGCGGATGGCCTTGCGTGTATTGGCGCCGATAATGCCGTCTGGCGCGCCTGCGTCGTACTGGCGTGCCGAGAGCAGGGTTTGCAGCTCAATGCGCTCTGAGCGGCTCAGCGGCAGGTCTCCGCGTGGCCAGCTGCCCATGACATAGCCCGCGCCTTTGAATCGATCGGAGAGCAGGCTGATCGCCAGTGCGTAGGAGGTCGAGTTGTTGTACTTGAGGATGGCGCGGAAGTTGTCCAGCACCAGAAAGGCCGGCCCGCGATAACCGGCTGGCAACAGCAAGGCGGCTTGCTGCTGGCTGGCGGCGACCGGAATGGCTGAGCCGTCCGGTTGTTTCAGACCCAGTTGCTGCCATTCAGCGAGACTCTTGCGGGTCGTCGAGTCGGCCAGCGAGTAATCGAACCCCGAGCCGAGCACCACTTCAAAGCCCCAGGGCTGACCACGCTGCCAGCCGGAGCTTTGCAGGTAGTGTGCTGTGGAGGCCAGGGCATCGGCCGGGGTGTTCCAGATATCACGGCGGCCATCGCCGTCAAAATCCACGGCATGGGTGTTGTAGGTAGTCGGGATGAACTGCGTCTGGCCCATCGCACCCGCCCACGAACCGAGCATTTTGTCCGGGGTGATGTCGCCATGCTGGATGATTTCCAGCGCGGCGAGCAACTGGCTCTGTGCAAAGCCGGGACGGCGACCTTCATAGGCCAGTGTGGCGAGTGAGCGAATGACGGATTGCGTACCCTGTAACGACCCGAAATTACTTTCCATGCCCCACACCGCGACCAGCGTCTGACGATCGACGCCGTACTGCTGCTCGATCTTCTGCAGGTCGTCGGCATACTGCGACAGCAGCGCCTGACCCTTGCGTACGCGTGCGGCAGAGATGGCACCGTCAAGGTATTCCCAAACCGGGCGGCTGAATTCAGGCTGACTGCGGTCGGCCTTGACTACGCTCATGTCGGGGGTGACACCGGCAAATGCCAGATCGAATACGTCCGCGCGAATGCCTGCCTTCAACGCCTGGGCACGAAAGCCGGCCTGCCATTCGCTGAAGCTGACGGCGGGCTGAATCGTGAGGTTGTCATCAACGACCAGTGCTGGCGTAGGCGCTACGGCAGGAGCGTTTGTCTGCACCTTGCTGGATTGAAGAGGCGTGGCATCGGCTGCAGTGGGTTTTTCTGCGCAGGCTACCAGGGCAACAAGACTGGAGGCAGCGATGAGTTGGCGCAGCTGCGGGCGATGGGTAAAACGAGAAGGCATGCTTGAGTCCAAGGGTATTACCGTTAGGTGCAGACCATAACACGGCTAAGCGGTTGAAAGCGCCCCGGAAATGTTGCTCGATATCAGGCTGCCATAAAGCAGGAAGCCTCCCAGCTTTTAGACTGGAAGGCTTCGCGGCGGTAGCTGCCTTTGCCTTTGGCCGGTTGTTCATGACGACTGCGGAACAAGGGCTGGGCGATGATGGATTTGGCCTTGTTCGGCCGCTTTGGCTTGCTCATGGCAGGTGCTCCTGATGGGTGTTGTAAAACGCTGCGAATCATCGGGCAGAGCGGCGCGTGTGTCCAATAGTCGTGTGCTATGACGCCGAGCGCGTAATTGGCCGAGTGAATGAAGACCTGTGGGAGCCAACTGTCTTTCATCATCCCCCGATGAATGGGCATTTTATAATGC